>NZ_PIBN01000030.1:0-25079 GCF_002806655.1 Klebsiella sp. K-Nf6
CGGACGCTGCCTCGGCCCGACCCGAAGCCTGCAGGGATAAGTCGAAGGTACCACGCAGTGGCGATGTTGCTGGCCGGAGCCCGGGGGTACAGGGGGCGGCGGCGACTGGCCGCCCCCTGTGCGCTCCCTGCGCCATGAGTGACATAACGCAGAAAAAATATTGGGAGCGCAATCTGCCCGGAAATAACACAGGAGTGGTAGCCCTGCTAAGCGCAGCGCGAGCAGGGACATCTCCGGTTGCGCCGTTATTTCGCCGGGTGACGGCTGGCGCCTGACCCGACCTACAAAACTGAAGCAGCAGGCCCGGCATGCGCAGCGCCGCCGGGCATTACAAAATACGCCGCTGCTGACGCTGCGCCTCGCGGGCGAGACGTTTCTTACGCGCGTCGCACGGTTCCGGACAGTCGCAGACTTTCTCCAGCCCCAGCGACGAGATCCCGCCGCAGCTGCCCTGAATGCTCTTGCGCTTCACCAGGTAGCCCAGCGACATACCGAGGATCACCAGCGCAAAAATCACAAAGGTCGCGACAAATACCGTCAGCATCGTCAGCCTCCAAAGTCGTCGAGCATGATGTTCTCATCTTCGACGCCCAGGTCTTTGAGCATTTTTATCACCGCGGCGTTCATCACCGGCGGCCCGCACATATAGAATTCGCAGTCTTCCGGCGCCGGGTGGTCGCGCAGATAGTTTTCATACAGAACATTATGGATAAAGCCCGTATGCCCGGTCCAGTTATCTTCCGGCAGCGGATCGGAGAGCGCGACGTGGAAGGTAAAGTTTGGGTTGTCGCGCGCCAGCTGCTCGAACTCATCATCGTAGAACATCTCGCGCAGCGAACGGGCGCCGTACCAGAAGCTGATTTTGCGCGTGCTGTGCAGCCGCTTAAGCTGATCAAAGATATGCGAGCGCATCGGCGCCATGCCGGCGCCGCCGCCGATAAACACCATCTCAGCGTCGGTCTCTTTAGCAAAGAACTCGCCGAACGGCCCGGAAATCGTCACCTTATCGCCAGGCTTCAGCGACCAGATATAGGACGACATGATCCCCGGCGGCGCATCCGGTACTTTCGGCGGCGGCGTCGCGATGCGCACGTTGAGCATAATGATGCCCTTCTCTTCCGGATAGTTAGCCATCGAGTAGGCGCGCAAGGTCGGTTCTTTCACCTCAGAGACATAGCGGAACAGATTGAATTTGTCCCAGTCTGAACGATATTCATCAGGAATATCAAAGTCGGCATAGGCCACTTTATGCGACGGGCATTCGATCTGAATATAGCCGCCGGCGCGGAACGGCACCGCTTCACCATCAGGCACCCGTAATTTGAGCTCTTTAATGAAGGTGGCTTTGTTATCGTTAGAGATAACCTCGCACTCCCATTTTTTCACGCCGAAAATCTCTTCCGGCAGCTCAATTTTCATATTCTGCTTCACCGCCACCTGGCAGGCCAGGCGGCACCCTTCTTTGGCTTCGCGTTTGGTGATATGCGAAAGCTCGGTCGGCAGAATATCTCCGCCGCCTTCTTTGATGGTCACCCGACACTGGCCGCAGGAGCCGCCGCCGCCGCAGGCGGAAGAGACGAAGATACCGTTGCTGGACAGTGTGTTCAGCAGTTTGTCACCCGCCGGGGTGCGGATCTGTTTATCCGCTTCGTTATTGATCTCAATAACCACGTCGCCCGCGTTCACCAGCTTTGAGCGCGCAGCCAGGATAAGCCCCGACAGCACCAGCACAATTAGCGTGAACATCACGACGCCAAGAATAATTTCCATACTTATTCGCCCTTATAGCTGCACGCCGGAGAAGGACATAAAGCCCAGCGCCATCAACCCGGTGGTGATAAAGGTGATCCCTAACCCGCGCAAGCCGGCGGGCACATTGGCGTACTTCATTTTTTCGCGGATCCCCGCCATCGCCACGATCGCCAGCATCCAGCCGATGCCGGAGCCGAAGCCGTAGACGATGGATTCCGGGAAGTTGTAATCACGCTGCACCATGAACGACACGCCGCCGAAAATGGCGCAGTTAACGGCGATAAGCGGCAGGAAGATCCCTAACGCGTTATAGAGTGCCGGGAAGTACTTATCGAGGATCATCTCGAGGATCTGCACCAGCGCCGCAATCACCCCGATAAAGGTGATGAAGTTCAGGAAGCTGAGATCTACGCCTTCCACCAGCGCGCCGTCGCGCAGCACCAGGTTATAGACCAGGTTGTTGATTGGCACAGCAAGACCCAGCACCACCGTCACTGCGACGCCGAGGCCGAAGGCGGTGGAGACCTTTTTCGACACCGCGAGGAAGGTACACATCCCGAGGAAGAAGGCCAGCGCCATGTTCTCAACGAACACCGCGCGGACAAACAGGCTAATGTAATGAGCCATCATCGATTACTCCTTTTCCTGCTGCTCAGGCTTCCAGCTACGCAGGGCCCAGATCAGCAAACCGATAATGAAGAAGGCGCTCGGCGCCAGCAGGAACAGGCCGTTCGGCTGATACCAGCCGCCGTTCTGCACCGTCTCCAGCACCGTGATACCGAACAGCTTGCCGCTGCCGATAAGCTCGCGCAGGAAGCCGACGATTATCAGGATCGCGCCATAGCCGAGACCGTTGCCAATACCGTCCATAAAGCTGGCCAGCGGCGGCGATTTCATGGCATAAGCTTCGGCACGCCCCATCACGATACAGTTGGTGATGATAAGCCCGACGAACACCGACAGCTGCTTAGAGGTCTCATAGGCGAAAGCCCGCAGCAGCTGATCCACCACGATAACCAACGAGGCGATGATCGCCATCTGCACGATGATGCGCACGCTATTGGGAATATGGTGGCGAATCATCGAGATAAACATGCTGGAAAACGCCGTCACCAGCGTCACCGCAATGGTCATCACGAAGGCGGTTTCCAGTTTGGTGGTCACCGCCAGCGCGGAGCAGACGCCGAGCACCTGCAGGGCGATGGGGTTATTGGCGATAAGCGGCCCCACCAGCACGCGCTTCACCTCTTTCATATCGCTCTGTTCAGCCATTATTCAGCCCTCCCTCACGCACCTTTTTCAGGAACGGACCAAAGCCCAGTTCGCCCATCCAGAAATCAAAGCTATGCTGCACGCCGTTAGACGTTAGCGTGGCGCCGGATAAACCGTCTACTGCATGCAGGTCACCGGCGCGCGCGCCGCCTTTTACCACGCGGAGTGCCGGCATGCCGTTGTCATCCAGCACCTGCTTGCCAATAAACTGCTGGCGCCAGTTCGGGTTCTCAACTTCGCCGCCCAGCCCCGGGGTTTCCCCCTGATCGTAGTAAGTGATGCCTTTCACCGTGCGGCCATCGACGTCCAGCGCCACGAAGGCGTACATCATTGACCACAGACCATTGCCGTAGATCGGCAGCACCATCTGCTCAATCTGTTGCTGCGCGTCGCGCACCAGATAAATTTCCGCCAGGTTGCTACGCCGCTTAATGCCGGCCGGATCCTGGCTGGCGTCCAGCGCGATGCTCTGCTGCGGATCCTTCAGCGCCTGGGCTTGGTTGAATTTCCCCGGGTCTTTCTCCAACAGCTCGCCGGTCGACAGATTCACCAGCCGCGGTGTAATGCGTGCCGCGAAGGTATCGGCTACCGCATCGGCATCCATCCCGGGCTGCATCAGGCCGGCGACAGCCAGAATATTGCGCTGCTTATCCAGCGCCCGCTGCGCCTGCTGGCGGGATTTCAGCCCCACAGCCGATCCCGCCACCACGATGGAGCAGACCAGACAAAGCACCAGCACCACCAGCAGCGTTTTGCCGATGCTATCGTTACTTTTCTTCTCAGCCACGCGACTTCCTCCGCTTAATATTGGCCTGCACCACCAGGTAATCGAACAGCGGTGCGAAGAGGTTGGCGAAGAGGATCGCCAGCATCATCCCTTCCGGATAGGCCGGGTTCACCACGCGGATCAGCACGCACATCACGCCGATCAGCACGCCGTAACTCCATTTCCCTTTATCAGTAAACGAGGCGGATACCGGGTCCGTCGCCATAAACATCATGCCGAAGGCAAAGCCGCCGAGCACCAGATGCCAGTACCACGGCATGGCGAACATCGGGTTGGTTGCGGAACCGATGAAATTAAACAGGGTGGCGGTGGCGATCATGCCGATCATCACCCCGGCGACGATGCGCCAGGACGCGACGCGGCCAAAGAGAATGATCGCGCCGCCAATCAGGATCATCAGCGTGGAGACTTCGCCAATTGAGCCGGGAATGTTGCCGAGAAAGGCGTCCATCCAGCTCACCGGGATGCCGGTAGCAACGTTAACCAGCGCTTCACCGCCGCCGCTGCCCCACTGGGAGAGCGGCGTGGCGCCGGAGAAACCGTCCGCCGCCGTCCACACGAGGTCGCCGGAGATTTGCGCCGGGTAGGCGAAGAACAGGAACGCGCGCCCGGCCAGTGCCGGGTTGAGGAAGTTGCGCCCGGTACCGCCGAAAATCTCTTTAGCGATCACCACCCCGAAGGAGATCCCCAGCGCCGCCTGCCATAGCGGCAGCGTAGGTGGCACAATCAGCGCGAAGAGAATTGAGGTAACGAAAAAGCCTTCGTTGATCTCATGTTTGCGCACAATCGCGAACAGCACTTCCCAGAAGCCGCCGACGATAAAGACGGTGAGGTAAATAGGCAGGAAGAAGACCGCGCCCAGGGTCATCATGCTTAGCCAGCCGGCGTCAGTACTGAAGCTGACCCCTAACCACTGGGCGACGCTGTAATGCCAGTTGTTGGCGATCACCTGCTGCAGTTGTTCGGCGCCGTACAGTTTGTGCAGCGCCGGAATGGTCTGCAGCCCAACGTTGTACATGCCCCAGAACATCGCCGGGAATACGGCAAACCACACGAGGATCATCATCCGCTTGAGGTCGATGGCGTCGCGCACGTGCGCCGCGCCGCGGGTGACCTGCCCCGGCGTGTAGAAGATGGTCGCCGCCGCTTCATACAGCGGGTAATATTTTTCCAGCTTGCCGCCATGCGTGAAATGCGGCTCAAGTTTCTCAATCAGGTGCTTTAAGCCCATCTCTTATCCTTCCTGCTCAATCTGGGTTAACACGCTGCGCAGCGCCGGACCGTATTCATATTTGCCCGGACAAACGTAGGTGCAGAGCGCCAGATCTTCTTCATCCAGCTCCAGACAGCCCAGCGCCTGGGCGCTATCGCTATCGCCGGCCAGCAGATCGCGCAGCAATATGGTTGGCAGAATATCCAGCGGCATCACCCGCTCATAGTTGCCGATCGGCACCATCGCCCGCTCGCCGCCGTGAGTATCAGTGGAGAAATGAAAGCGCTTGCGCTTGAAGAAATGGCCTAGCGTAGTGCGGGTAATCGAGAACTTCTCTTTGCCCGGCATCACCCAGCCAAACAGCTCTTTTTCCCGACCTTCTCGAACCACGCTCACCTGCAGATGGAAACGCCCGAGGAAAGCGTGAGGGCCATGGGCACGGGTACCGCTAAGCACCGAGCCGGAAATGACGCGGTTTTCGCCCTCCTCCAGCTCGCCTGCAAGCAGATCGTCCAGACTGGCGCCCAGCGTCGTTTTGACCAGCCGCGGCGACTTCACCTGCGGGCCGCCGAGCGCAATCACCCGCTCGCAGTACAACTCACCTTCAAGGAAAAGCTTACCAATAGCGATCGCATCCTGATAATTGAGGTGCCAGACTTGCTTATTCAGGCTCACCGGCTCCAGGAAGTGAATATGCGTTCCCGGCAGCCCCGCTGGGTGCGGCCCGGCAAATTGATTAAAACAGACCTGGCCGCCACGATGGCCGCCCAGCTTGCCGCCACTCGGTTGGCAGACGTGCACTTTCCCGTCGGTTAGACGCGTGAGCACGGTAAGACCGGCGTCGAAGGCGGCACGCTCGGCCAGAATAATCGGCTGCGGCTCTGCCGCCAGCGGATTGGTGTCCATGGCGTTGACAAAAATAGCGGCGGGCACGCTGCCCGGGCGCGGCGTTTTACTGAATGGCCGGGTGCGTAGCGCGGTCCACAGGCCCGACGCCAGCAGCTGCTGCTGTACGGTGTCGCGCGGCAGCTCAGCCAGGGCGTCCGCAGCGTAACGCGTAAAGGCCACCGCGTCATTGCCCTCGATATCAATGACCACCGACTGCAAAACGCGCCGTTCACCGCGGTGGATCGCGCTGACAACCCCGCTCACCGGGGCGGTAAAGCAGACACCGGGGATCTTTTTATCTTCAAACAGGATCTGACCTTTTTTGACCCGATCGCCTTCTTTGACCGCCATGGCGGGACGCATTCCGACGTATTCTTCGCCGAGCAGCGCGACGCGCTTCACCGCTGGCGCGGGAGAAATCTGCTGTAATGGCATGCCAGCTATGGGCAAATCCAGCCCTTTCGTGATTTTAATCATATCGTTAGCAGGTATCCGTAACCTCAACCCCGACGCAGGCCGGGGCCAGCCTATTGATAGAATGGCAGAGAAGAAAGGGCGAAACGGCGCCAGTGGCGCTCATGACGGAAGAGAAGCCTCCTTTCTTACTCTGGTGATGAACCGGCGCAAGTGTAACATTTCGTGAGCGGCGGCTGTAGCGCGAGGGGCAATAAGTGCTTCTAAAATGCGAGCTATTGCGCAAAGTTCTGACTGTGTTTTCGCCGTAAGCAGGTTATAAAGTGAGGCTGAATTGTAAACGCCGCCACGTCGCCCTTGCGAAAAAATGCCGTGATGCTAATGTGAGCGCTCTAAATCCAGAAAACTCTGATTTCGGGTCTCTCTTGCCGTCCTGGCAATGTGGCTATTTTGTTTTATCAAGGAACAAGCAGTATGCGCAAAATCGCATTATTTATTGCGATGCTTCTGTTGCCGTGCGTGTCATTTGCCGGGCTGCTCAGCAGCAATAGCCCGACGACGCCGGTTAGCAAAGAATACAAGCAGCAATTAATGGGTTCACCGGTTTATATTGAGATCTTTAAAGAAGAGCGCATGCTCGACCTTTACGTCAAAATGGGTGAGACCTACCAGCTCCTCGACAGCTATCGGATCTGCAACTACTCCGGTGGTCTTGGGCCAAAACAGCGCCAGGGCGATTTCAAGAGTCCGGAAGGGTTCTACAACGTCACCCGCGGCCAGCTCAAACCCGATAGCCGCTTCTATAAAGCCATTAATATTGGCTTCCCGAACGCCTACGATCGCGCACATGGTTATGAAGGGAAATACCTGATGATCCATGGCGACTGCGTCTCTATCGGCTGCTACGCCATGACCGACAGCGGGATCGATGAAATCTTCCAGTTCGTGACCGGCGCCTTAGTCTTCGGCCAGGCAAGCGTGCAGGTGAGTATCTATCCGTTCCGCATGACCAATGCCAATATGGAACGCCACAAATACTCCTACTATGCGGATTTCTGGAAACAGCTCAAGCCTGGCTATGACTATTTCCAGCAGACCCACAAACCGCCGATTGTGTCAGTGACCGACGGCCGCTATGTGGTAAGCAAGCCGCTCAGCCACGAGGTTGTTCAGCCGCAGCTGGCCTCAAACTACACGCTCCCCGAGACAAAATAACGCCCACTCGCCTGGCATGATCTTGTGCCAGGTTTCATTGGCCGTCAGCGGCTGCGTGGCGATAACCGTGACCACATCGTTGGGTGTGGTCTCGCGTTGAAAGTCGATCTCCACATCCTGGTCCAGCAGTTTTGCCACGCCGAACGGCGCCCGCCGGGTGATCCAGTGCAGATTGGTCGAGCAGAACGCCATCACGTAGCGCCCATCCGACAGCAGCATGTTGAACACCCCTTTCTCACGCAGTTCACCCGCCAGAGTGGCGATAAACTTGAATACCCCCAGCATATTGCCCGGCGTGCGCGGATAGCGCTCGGTTAAGCGGTGCAGCAACCAGCAAAACGCCTTTTCACTGTCGGTTTCACCTACCGGATGGAAATTCCCGGTTTTTAGCGATTTATAGCCTTTGAGTTGCCCGTTGTGCGCGTAGGTCCAGTGGCGCCCCCACAGCTCGCGAGTAAACGGATGGGTGTTTTCCAGCGCCACCATACCGCGATTGGCCTGACGAATATGGGCGACAACGGAACAGGATTTAATCGGGTAATCCTGGACCAGCTTCGCGATAGGTGACTGAAAGCTTGGCTGCGGATCTTTGAATGTGCGACAGCCTTTGCCTTCATAGAAGGTGATACCCCAACCGTCTTTATGCGGCCCCGTCCCTCCTCCGCGCTGTACCAGCCCGGTAAAGCTAAAACAGATATCTGTTGGCACATTGGCGCTCATCCCGAGCAGTTCGCACATAGATCACCTCACCCTCACAAATCACGACGGCGTCAAAGCGAAGCCGCCGTCAACAGTACATACTCGCCTGCCTGTTAGCCTTTCACCATCTCTTTTTCGATCAGCATGATCAGGATATGGATCACTTTGATGTGGATCTCCTGGATGCGGTCGGCGTAGCCAAAGTGCGGCACGCGAATTTCAACATCGGCGGAGCCTGCCATTTTGCCGCCGTCTTTGCCGGTCAGGGTGATCACTTTCATCCCCTGCGCCCGCGCGGCTTCAATGGCTTTGATCACGTTGCCGGAATTGCCAGAAGTGGAGATACCAAGCAGCACATCGCCCGCGCGGCCAACGGATTCAACGTAGCGGGAAAACACATACTCATAGCCAAAATCATTGCTCACGCAGGAGAGATGGCTGACGTCGGAGATCGCGATGGCCGGATAACCCGGGCGGTTTTCGCGATAACGTCCTGTCAGCTCTTCCGCAAAATGCATCGCATCGCAATGGGAACCACCGTTACCGCAGGACAGCACTTTACCACCCGCCTTAAAGCTATCCGCCAGCAGGACAGCGGCACGCTGGATAGCATGGATATTGGCTTCGTCCTGCAGAAAGTTAGCCAGCGTTTCCGCGGCTTCGTTCAGTTCGTTACGAATAAGATCCTGGTACATGAGGATAATCCTTCAGTATGAGTGGAATAACCCTGGCAGTGTACCGGATAGCCGCGGAAGCGAGAAGCAGCAGGCTGCGTTATCCCCCGCCCTTTTGATTTTATGTGCCGCTTTTGCATACAACAATGTGAGCGAGGTTGTAATTATTTTGTAAACACATTGCTAAATAAAAACGCATGCACTACAACCAATACATCACAAGTGGTCAGACCTCCTACAAGCTCAGGGAGCATTTCTCTATGATGATTTTGAGTATTGTTGCAACCGTCGTTTTACTCGGTGCGCTCTTCTATCACCGGGTCAGCCTGCTGCTCAGCAGTGTGATTTTGCTCGCCTGGACCGCGGCGCTCGGCGCGGCCGGACTGTGGAATATCTGGCTGCTGCTACCGCTGGCCATTATTCTGTTGCCGTTCAACTTTGCCCCAATGCGTAAATCCATGATTTCCGCACCGGCATTTCGCGCTTTCCGCAAGGTGATGCCGCCGATGTCGCGTACGGAAAAAGAAGCCATCGACGCCGGCACCACCTGGTGGGAAGGCGATCTGTTCCGCGGCAACCCGGACTGGCATAAGCTGCATAACTATCCGCAGCCGCGCCTGACCGCCGAAGAGCAGGCATTCATTGATGGCCCGGTGGAAGAAGCCTGCCGGATGGCTAACGACTTCGCCATCACCCACGAAATGGCCGATCTGCCGCCAGAGCTGTGGGCCTATCTGAAAGAGCACCGCTTCTTCGCGATGATCATTAAGAAAGAATATGGCGGGCTTGAGTTCTCGGCTTACGCTCAGGCACGGGTACTGCAGAAACTCTCTGGCGTCTCCGGCATCCTGGCGATCACCGTCGGCGTCCCGAACTCACTGGGCCCGGGCGAGCTGCTGCAGCATTATGGTACCGAAGAACAGAAGAACCATTACCTGCCGCGTCTGGCACGCGGCCAGGAAATCCCCTGCTTCGCACTGACCAGTCCGGAAGCGGGCTCTGACGCCGGCGCTATCCCGGATACCGGCGTGGTGTGCATGGGCGACTGGCAGGGTCAGCAGGTGCTGGGGATGCGCCTGACCTGGAACAAACGCTATATCACGCTGGCGCCAATCGCCACCGTGCTGGGCCTGGCCTTCAAACTCTCTGACCCGGATCGTCTTCTGGGTGGTGAGGAAGAACTGGGCATCACCTGCGCGCTGATCCCCACCTCAACGCCGGGTGTGGAAATTGGCCGCCGCCACTTCCCGCTGAACGTCCCGTTCCAGAACGGCCCCACCCGCGGCAAGGATATATTCGTGCCGATCGATTACATCATCGGCGGCCCGAGCATGGCCGGTCAGGGATGGCGCATGCTGGTTGAATGTCTGTCGGTCGGCCGCGGCATTACCCTGCCGTCCAACGCCACCGGCGGTCTGAAATCAGTCGCCATGGCAACCGGCGCCTACGCCCATATTCGCCGCCAGTTCAAGATTTCGATCGGCAAAATGGAAGGGATTGAAGAGGCGCTGGCGCGTATCGCGGGTAACGCCTATGTGATGGACGCCGCGGCGTCGCTGATCACCTACGGCATTATGCTCGGCGAGAAACCGGCAGTGCTGTCCGCGATTGTGAAATATCACTGTACCCACCGCGGCCAGCGCTCCATTATCGACGCGATGGATATTACCGGCGGGAAAGGCATTATGCTGGGCGAAGGCAACTTCCTCGCCCGGGCTTATCAGGGCGCGCCTATCGCCATCACCGTTGAAGGTGCAAACATCCTGACCCGCAGCATGATGATCTTCGGTCAGGGGGCTATTCGCTGCCACCCTTACGTGCTGGAAGAGATGGCCGCCGCGCAGAATAACGACCTGAACGCCTACGACAAGCTGCTGTTCAAACACATTGGCCATGTCGGTAGTAATAAAGTACGGAGTTTCTGGCTGGGCCTGACCGGCGGACGCACCAGCAGTGCGCCGACCCGTGACGCCACCCGTCGCTACTATCAGCAAATGAATCGTCTGAGTGCTAACCTGGCGCTGCTGTCAGACGTATCGATGGCGGTACTGGGCGGCAGTCTCAAGCGTCGCGAACGTATCTCCGCGCGTCTGGGCGATGTGTTAAGCCAGCTGTACCTGGCCTCGGCGGTGCTGAAACGCTATGACGATGAAGGACGCAATGAAGCCGATCTGCCGCTGGTTCACTGGGGAGTGCAGGATGCGCTGCACCAGGCTGAACAAGCTATCGACGATCTGCTGAAAAACTTCCCCAACCGCCTGGTGGCAGGTGCGATGCGCGTGGCCATCTTCCCGACCTGGCGTCATCATCATGCGCCGTCGGATAAGCTGGACCATAAAGTCGCTAAAATTCTGCAGGTGCCCAGCGCCACCCGCTCCCGCATCGGTCGCGGTCAGTACCTGACGCCGAGCGAGCATAACCCGGTTGGTCTGCTGGAAGAAGCGCTGCTGGAAGTGATGGCGGCCGATCCTATCCACCAGCGCATCTGCAAAGAGTTGGGTAAAAATCTGCCGTTCACCCGTCTGGATGAGCTGGCACACAACGCGCTGGCCAAAGGATTAATTAATCAGGAAGAAGCCGCTATTCTGACCCGTGCAGAGCACAGTCGCCTGCGCAGTATCAACGTCGACGACTTTGCACCAGAGGAGCTGGCAACGCAGCCGGTAAAGCTGCCGGAAAAAGTTCGCAAGGTTGAAGCCGCATAATAAAACAATCACCACATCACACGCCGGGCGGGGAACTTTCCCCGCCTTTTTTTCGTCATCCCCTCCTTCATGACTTCTGTCAGTAGCATTTTTTTAACAAAATATTCCGCTGACCGCCGCGAGGCTGATATGGTGTTACAGTTAACCTAACCCCCTCATGAGAATGGAGTTGACCATTGTGCCTGGCCTGAAAATTACGCTGTTGCAACAACCGCTGGTCTGGATGGACGGCCCTGCTAACCTGCGCCATTTTGATCGCCAACTGGAAGGGATTATCGGGCGCGATGTCATTGTTTTACCGGAGATGTTCACCACCGGCTTTGCCATGGAGGCGGCAAAACAGTCTTTGCCACAGTCCGATGTTGTGGAATGGATGTATGCCAAGGCTGCACAAACTCAGGCGCTGATCGCTGGCAGCGCTGCGCTGCAAACCGAACACGGCGCCGTTAACCGCTTCCTGCTGGTCGAGCCTGACGGTACGGTGCACCATTATGATAAACGGCACTTGTTCCGTATGGCCGATGAACACCATCACTATGAGGCTGGTGACCGGCGCGTGGTCTTTGAATGGCGCGGATGGCGGATCCTGCCGCTGGTCTGTTACGACCTGCGTTTTCCGGTATGGTCACGTAATCTGAACGACTATGATTTGGCACTGTATGTCGCCAACTGGCCGGCGCCGCGATCGCTGCACTGGCAGTCGCTGCTGGTCGCCCGCGCCATCGAGAACCAGGCCTATGTCGCCGGCTGTAACCGGGTCGGTACTGACGGCAACGGCCACCATTACCGCGGCGATAGCCGGATTATCAGTCCGCAAGGGGAGATTGTCGCTACTGCCGATCCGCATCAGGCCACCCGTCTTGACGCCGAATTGTCGCTGACGGCCCTCCAGGAATATCGCGAAAAATTTCCCGCCTGGCGCGATGCCGATCCTTTTACCCTCGATTAATATCCCTCCGCTTTCTTCCCCATTCAGCGGGTAAAGAAAGCGGGATTTCGCCCGCCAACGCGCCACAGAATATTTGCCGGGCGCCATTCATTTCTGTTCTACACTCATTAAAAGACTCCACAATCAAATGGGCGGAGATCACCTTCAACTCACTTCTGCGTTGTAAATCATGAATTTTCTGTTGCTGGCGTGTTTTGTTAAACAACGCTGAGCGTTGGCGTAAGAATATTATGTGAGCGTAATAGACAATGGATAATAATAATCTGCTGTTGATTGAAAAACGGCTGGTCACCCGCTTTCTCGATATGTTTATTCGGTTCGGGCTTATTCTGGCGCTGGCCTCATTCTGTTTTACCGTCTTTTCTCCCTTTATCAATATGATGCTCTGGGCGCTGATCCTCGCCGTGGCGCTCTATCCCTTACATCAATATTTTGCCGGACTGTTAGCGGGCAAACAGGGACTGGCGTCAGTGGTGCTGGTGTTGTTAGGTATTTTACTGATCGTCATCCCCACGGTGCTGATGATCACCTCGCTGGCGGAAAGCGCCAGCGCCATGATTGACAGGATGGGGAGCCAGAGCTTTACGATTCCACCGCCCTCTTCGCGCATTGCCGCGTTACCGATCATTGGCGAACGGCTTAGCGCCCTGTGGATGAGGGCTTCCGTGGATCTCCCGGGGCTGCTCAGTAATTACCGCTCGCAAATCGGCGACATTGCCAAACAGTTCCTCAGCATTTTGGCCAGCATGGGCGGCGGGCTGATTGGCTTTATTATTTCGTTTATCGTCTCGGGAATTATGATGGCCTGGGGCGCAGCAGGCGCCATCAGCGCGCAGCGTATTGCCATTCGTATTACCGATGAAAATAAAGGCGTGACCCTCACCCGCCTGTGCACCAGCACCATCCGCGCGGTCGCCCAGGGCGTCATCGGGGTGGCATTGATCCAGGCGCTGCTGGTCGGCGTGATCATGCTGATGGCCAGCATTCCCGCCGTGGGGATCTTCTTCATTCTGGCCCTGATCCTCGGCATTGCGCAGGTGCCGGTGATCCTGGTGACGGCCCCGGCCATTGCGCTAATGTGGAGTATCGGTACCCACAGTACCGGAATGGATATCTTCTACACCATCCTGCTAATCGTCGCCGGTATGGCCGATAACGTCCTCAAACCTCTGCTGCTGGGGCGCGGAGTCGATGCGCCAATGCCGGTGGTGCTGCTGGGCGCCCTCGGCGGAATGGCCTCTAACGGCATTCTCGGTATGTTCCTCGGCGCCACTCTGCTGGCCATCGGTTACCGGATCTTCATGACCTGGGTAAATGAAGGGCAACCCGCCCTGCCGCAGGATAAATAACCTCAAGGGAGCGTTACGCTCCCTTGATTCATTCCATAAACATTCGCACCGCGCACCAGACCAGCAGCAGCGCCAGCAGCAGATTTAACCCTCTTCCATGGCGTTCGAACACCGGCTGAAACAGCTGACCGGCCAACGCCCAGCAAAGATTGCCGGCAACGCCTATTACTGACAGCAACAGGCTTATCATCACCAGCCAGAATGGCTCTCGAGTCACCGGCAGAACAAAGGTCGACAGGGCCGTGATGCCGTACAGGATAATTTTTACATTCACAAACTGCAGCCCCAGGCTGGCCCAGAAGCTGACAGGCCGCTCCTCCTGCCCACCGCTGGCAGGATCGCTACGGGCAATGTGCCAGGCCAGCCACAGAATATACCCCGCACCGACCCAGCGGAGCAGGGAGGTCATTCCCGCATCCAGCGTAACAAGGGTTAACGTCAGCCCGGCGCAAATCAGCATGATAATCACGAATCCGAGGCTCATACCGACCAGTACCCGTGTGCTGCGTCGAAAGCCGTGCGCGGTGACGCTGCTCAGCGCCAGAATATTATTCGGCCCGGGCGTCAGGGCGGTGATCAGGGTGTAAGTTAAAAAGGCGCTAATCAGGGTAGGTGTCACGTGTTTTCTCCTCTTGACTGGCAGACAGTACCCGAAGCTGATAATTTAAAAAAATGAATGTTTTTTCATTCTGACTTCGAGAATGTCGATATAAAGAGGAAATATGGATCTGCGACGCTTTATCACCTTCAAAACGGTTGTCGAAGAAGGATCCTTTCTGCGCGCCTCGCAGAAACTGTGCTGCACCCAGTCCACCGTAACCTTTCATATCCAGCAGCTTGAGCAAGAGCTTGCCATCCCGCTGTTTGAGAAAATTGGCCGGCGGATGTGTCTCACCGCCGCGGGTAAGAATGTCCTGCCGCATGTCTACGACTTGACCAAAGTGATGGCGTCGATTCGTCAGGCAGCCCGCCAGGACGATGAACCCGGCGGTGAACTTCGCGTCGCCACTGGTGAAACCCTGCTGGCGTATAAAATGCCGCCGGTGCTGCAGCGTTTTAAGCAACGCGCCCCGAAGGTCCGCCTGTCACTACAGTCGCTCAATTGCTACAGCATCCGTGATGCGCTGCTCGCTGACGAAGTCGACCTGGGGGTGTTTTACCGGGTTGGCAACGATGATGCACTCACCATGATGGAACTTGGCCCGCAGCCGCTGGCGCTGGTCGCATCAGTCGATCAGGCGCCGGTCGACTTCCTGCGCCCGCGGCAGCATATCCCATTGAGCTTTATCATCAACGAGCCCCAGTGCGTGTTCCGGCAGATTTTTGAAAGTACCCTGCGCCAGCGCGGCATTACCATGGAGAACACCATCGAACTGTGGAGTATTGAAAGCATCAAGCAGTGCGTGGCGGGCAATCTTGGGGTGAGCTTCCTGCCGCGCTTTGCGGTAGAGGAGGAGCTCAAACGCGGGACGCTGGTCGAGCTGCCGTTCAGCGAGACGCCGCTGACGATCCATGCGCTCTGCGCCCATCACGCCGGGAAAGCAATCAGTCCAGCGATGCGGGTATTCATGCAGTGTATGCAGGAGGAACAAGAGGCGCGCTGAAATTCGGCGACGAAAACGACGAAAGCCTGAATCATTGCTGATTCAGGCTTTCTGAATAGTGGCGGAACGGACGGGACTCGAACCCGCGACCCCCTGCGTGACAGGCAGGTATTCTAACCGACTGAACTACCGCTCCGCGTTGTTGTTCCGTTGGGAACGAGGCGAATATTACGGATTCCCCTCTACCCCGTCAACGCTTTTTCTACCGTTTTGAATCGTTTGCTGCAAAAATCGCCCAACCGCCTACTTTTAATCCATTTTAGTGGTTATCAGGCACGCCACAGGCAGCTTCCGCCTTTCTTTTGTACCAGATCGAGGCGGGATTCATGGTTCACCAGTTCTTCATCAGAGGCATAAACCACCCGTAACTGGCTGGCGGCGCGGACGACGCGCTGAATGCCCATCTCTCCCGCCTGCTGCTGGCTTTCGCCTTCCATAGAGAACGCCATCGAAGTCTGGCCACCGGTCATCATCAAATAGACATCGGCCAGAATCTGGGCATCGAGTAATGCCCCGTGCAGCGTACGCTTGCTGTTATCTATTTCGTAGCGCGAACATAACGCATCCAGGCTGTTGCGCTTGCCGGGGAACATTTTCCGCGCCAGTGCCAGACTGTCGGTGATTTTACAAAAGGTCTCGGTTTTCCCGATGCCGCGGTTCAGCTTCCCGAATTCATAGTCCATAAAGCCGATATCGAACGAGGCGTTATGGATCACCAGCTCCGCGCCGCGGATGTAATCCATAAACTCATCAGCCACGTCGGCAAAGGTGGGTTTATCCAGCAGGAACTCATCGGCGATCCCGTGCACGCCGAATGCTTCAGGATCCACCAGCCGGTCGGGTTTCAGATAGACGTGGAAATTGTTACCGGTCAGGCGGCGGTTGATCACCTCCACGGCACCGATCTCAATAATCTTGTGTCCTTCGTAGTGCGCCCCGATCTGGTTCATACCGGTGGTTTCGGTATCGAGAACAATCTGGCGCGTAATTGCAGTGCTCATAGCGGTCATTTATGTCAGACTTATCGTTTACAAATCGATTTCAATTACAGGAAGTCTACCAGAGATGCTCAAACAGGTAGAAATTTTCACCGACGGCTCTTGCCTGGGAAATCCAGGACCCGGCGGTTACGGCGCCATCATGCGCTACCGCCAGCACGAAAAAACCTTTAGCGCCGGCTACCGTCTGACCACCAATAATCGCATGGAACTGATGGCGGCAATCGTCGCCCTGGAAGCGTTAAAAGAACATTGCGAGGTCGTACTCAGCACCGACAGCCAGTATGTCCGCCAGGGGATCACCCAGTGGATCCACAACTGGAAAAAGCGCGGCTGGAAAACGGCAGAGAAAAAACCGGTGAAGAATGTCGACCTCTGGCAGCGCCTGGACGCTGCACTTGGCCAGCATAAGATTAAATGGGAATGGGTGAAGGGCCACGCCGGCCATCCTGAAAACGAACGCTGCGACGAACTCGCCCGCGCGGCAGCCACTCATCCCACTCAGGACGATATCGGCTACCAGCCTGAGAGCTAATTCTGCCCCTTGCGCCACTGCCGGGTGGCGCCCACTGCCGGCCGCAGCTGCGTTTTCGCTTTACCGGATTTCATCGGATTGAGCGTCAGCGGAATGGTCCGTTTGCGGGCGACAATCAATTGTAAACAGCCCAGCGCTGGCAGATGAGTGCTCAATAGTTTGCCACCGTGGCGCGACCAGGGTAAAACCTGGTAACGCCCATAGTGCAGCACTTCAAAGTTGAGTAGCGACAGCCAGTCCAGCTGGCGCATCAGCGTAAACATACGGCTATTATAAGGCGTACCTTTGCGCAGGACCGGCACCAGCTTACGCACTCCCATCAGGCTGACCGGATTAAACCCGGTCAGGATCATCCAGCCATCATCAATCAGCACGCGATCGGCTTCCCGCAGCAGACGATGCGGATCGCCACACCACGGCAGAGTGTGCGCCAGCAGACAGGCGTCGACGGACTTTTCAGCAAAGGGTAAATGCAGCGGGTCGGCCCGGACCTGCATCGGGTTTCCCGCCAACGAGACATTGACCTGATGCGAGATGGCGCAAGCTTCGGTATTGATTTCCGCGCTCAGATTGCCAATCTTAAGCAGATGAAAGCCATATAATTTAGCCAGCCACGGTTTCATCTGCTGTTCCAGCGTTTCGCGATAGTATTCGCCCCACGGCATACTGGACCAATGCTCAGGCGCTGTCACTGTGTGAGGTATCCTTGCCGGCTTCATTGCCACCTTCCGCTACGCTTTAGAGGTAATTTATGAATCTTATCAGTATTCCCGCGTTTCAGGACAACTACATCTGGGTTCTCAGTGAGAATAACGGCCGCTGCATCATCGTTGACCCAGGCGAAGCCGCGCCGGTTCTGGCGGCAATCGAGGAAAACCAGTGGCAGCCCGAGGCCATTTTACTGACCCATCATCATCAGGATCACGTCGGCGGCGTAAAACAACTACGGGAGAAATTCCCTTCTATAGTGGTTTACGGGCCGGCGGAAACCCAGGATAAGGGAGTCACTCAGGTAGTAGGCGATGGCGATCGGTTGTCAATTCTCGGGCGCGATTTTTCCATTTTCTCCACGCCAGGTCACACATTAGGACATATCTGTTACTACAGCGAACCTTATCTGTTCTGCGGCGACACATTGTTTTCCGGCGGCTGCGGAAGGCTGTTCGAAGGTACTGCTGAGCAGATGTATCAATCATTTATGAAAATTAACGCCCTTCCTGAAGAAACCCTCATATGTTGCGCACATGAATATACGTTAGCGAATATGAAGTTTGCATTGAGTATCCTGCCAGATGATAGGGACATAAACGATTACTATCATAAAGTTAATGAGTTACGTGCAAAAAAACAAAAAACACTACCCGTAATTCTGAAAAATGAGCGTCGTATAAATTTATTTTTACGCGTAAATGATGTTGATTTAATTGATAAAATTAACAAAGAAACAAATTTGCAACACTCTGTGGCGCGATTTGCATGGTTAAGGTCAAAGAAAGACGACTTCTGATATTTAATTCTTGTCATCGGACAACTTCGCCGTTATCCTTGGTCGTCTTTTAAGCAACTATTGACACACACATGAAGGCACGAGCGATATTACTCGCCTCTGTCCTGCTGGTGGGGTGCCAGGCGTCTAAGCACGATGGCACCGTCGAACAGCGAGCACAGAGCCTTTCTGCGGCTGGTCAAGGGGAAGCAGGTAAGTTCACAAGTCAAGCGCGCTGGTTAGATGATGGAACCTTCTACGCGCAAGACCAGGATCTGTGGACTTCCATAGGCGACGAGCTAAAGATGGGAATACCGGATAATCCCCGGATTCGCGAACAGAAACAGAAGTACTTAAGAAATAAGAGCTATCTCCACGATGTAACTTTACGGGCAGAGCCGTATATGTACTGGATAGCCGGGCAGGTTAAGAAACGTAACATGCCAATGGAACTGGTATTACTACCCATAGTGGAGAGCGCTTTTGACCCACACGCGACGTCTGGCGCCAATGCCGCAGGCATTTGGCAGATCATTCCGAGCACAGGGCGCAATTATGGTTTAAAACAGACCCGCAGTTACGATGCGCGTCGTGACGTCGTCGCATCTACTACCGCGGCGCTGGACATGATGCAACGTCTGAACAAAATGTTCGACGGCGACTGGTTATTAACGGTCGCAGCCTATAACAGCGGCGAAGGTCGGGTCATGAAGGCAGTAAAAGCGAACCGTTCGCGTGGTAAACCCACCGATTTCTGGTCGCTGTCTCTGCCGCATGAAACGAAAATCTACGTACCGAAAATGCTGGCGTTGAGCGACATTCTCAAAAACAGCAAGCGTTACGGCGTAAAGCTGCCTACGGCCGATGAAAGCCGTGCGCTGGCGCGCGTTCGCCTCGACAGCCCGGTTGATATTTCTCAGCTCGCGGACATGGCGGGAATGCCGGTCAGCAAACTGAAAACCTTCAACGCTGGCGTAAAGGGATCAACGCTGGGCGCGAGTGGACCAAAGTACGTCATGGTGCCGCAGAAGCACGCTGCTCAGCTGCGTGAATCGCTGGCCTCTGGCGACATTGCCGCCGTGCAGCCAACGCAGCTCGCGGACAATACGCCGCTGACCAGCCGTAGCTATAAGGTACGTTCTGGCGACACGATTTCCGGGATTGCTTCGCGTCTCGGCGTCACGCCCCGGGATTTGCAGCAGTGGAACAATCTGCGCGGTTCAGGGTTAAAAGTCGGGCAGAATCTGGTTGTCGGCGCAGGTAGCAGCGCACAGCGCCTGGCGAATAACAGCGATAGCATCACCTATCGTGTTCGCAAAGGTGATTCGTTGTCGAGCATCGCAAAACGTCACGGTGTTAACATTCGCGACGTGATGCGCTGGAACAGCGATACCGACAATTTGCGGCCCGGCGATCAGTTGACGCTGTTCGTGAAAAACAGCGATCGACCAGAGTCCTGATACTCTCAGGGTTCTATAAAAAGGCACCGACTTCCCCCGGTGCCTTTTTTATTGCCCGCTTTAGACGGCCTTATGCGCTTCGAACAGGATGGTATCGCTGGTAAACGACCCGTCCTGCTGTAATTCGAAGTAGGCTTTGACCTCCGCCGAAGCGCTCTGCTGATATAAGCGAATCGCCTCTACCAGCGGCTCAGGAGTACGCATCCGCGCCACCCATGAGCTGAACTCCAGCGGCAGGCGATCGGTCGATAAATGATTAGTCACCAGACCTGCGTCATTGGCCAGCGCCAGCCACTCGCCGCTGGAATAATTACGCACGTGCGAGGTATCGCGCAGCGCTTCCACGGTCTGCAACCAGACATCACGTACCGGGTGACCCGGCGACATCACGTCCATTATGATCATCACCCCGCCCGGCTTGAGAACACGTTTCACCTCACGCAGCGCCTGGCCGACATCATGCCAGTGGTGAGCGGAGTAGCGGCTAATCACCACATCAAAACTGGCATCAGCGAACGGCAGCGTTTCAGCATATCCCTGCTGGGTCACGATATTGCTAAAGCCTTTCTCTTTTGCCGCCGCGGTAACCACTTCCAGCATCTGGCTTGATAAATCATAGGCGGTCACCTCGGCAACCTGTCCCGCCGCGGTAAAGCTGGCGTGCCCTGCCCCGCAGCCCATATCCAGCACTTTCGCCTGAGGGAAATCGGCCAGCCGTTCCGCCAGCCGCTGCAGATCGCGCCCGGAGGCGTGCACGGCGCTAGTCAAATAGGCGCTGGCCTGGGAGCCGAACTGCTTTTCGACGTTGTCATGGTGAGAGCGTGTTGTCATTGTGTTGTCCTTCGGTTGTGTGAGTAATTTAGGGCAGCATCGTGCTGAACGCAGACCTGCCCGATGGCAGGCCTGACATACCTTAAATTAATCAGGCTTGCCGGGACTGAATTCGACTAGTAGCGGGTTGTGATCGGAGGCGCGGGTCACCAGCACGGAAGCATCGTGTACGCTTAACCCACGATAGAACACAAAATCGAGCGGACGACCAAACGCGCGGCGGCGCTGATCGTCAGAGAAACGAACTTCGCGTAACGACATCTCACGCGCAAAGCGGTACAGCGCGTTCATCCGCGGGCGGCTCCAGGCATTGAAGTCTCCGGCCATGATCACCGGCCCGCTGTGATGGGCAATCTGATCACCTATCGGCAGCAGCTGTTTACTGTAGACGTCAACGCCAAGACTAAAGTTAACGGCATGGATGTTCACCACCATCAACAATCGCGCATCGGGCAGCGGATAGACGGTTACTAATGCGGATTTAGGCAGGCGCAAAATGGGTTCGCGTTCGCGCAGCGGGCAGCAATAGATGGGGTGAGCAGAGGCCAGCGTCATCACGCCGGAAGGATGCTGCGGCAGCACCAGAGCCGGTACCTGATCGGCAGCCAGATAGTTAGTGGTCGCGAACCTGACCAGCTCAGGCGTCGTCTGCGCCTCCTGCAACAGGACTAAATGGGCATCTTTGCCGAAATTTTTGAGGACTGACTGCCACTCTGCGCGCTGCTGCTTGAAGATATTCCATACCAGCACGCGGATCTTCTCATCGCTGCTTAACGGTGTGCCGGCAGGATAAACCGGACTCACACCCGCAAACGCCCCCGGAGGCAATATTCTCTCCGCAGGTTGTCCGGCGACGTAGCGCATGGCATAGGTATTCTTTCGCAATTTGGGCATCAATCCTCAATAACAGAAACCAGCCCAACAACGACTGGTTCTTCTGTTATAGGGATTTTCCCATCCACTTTCAATGCAATTTGCGATAAACCCTTAGCCTTCGAGAGAAACCGCTGCCGAACGGCGTGGCGATTTATCTAAACGACCGCTCAGCACCACCAACAGCAAGGCGACCAGCACAATCACCGCACCAACCCACGGCGTCTGCGCCAGACCATACCGTTCAACCGTCTGCCCACCGACGATGGACCCCAGCGCAATACCAATATTGAAGGCGGCAATATTCAGGCCGGAAGCGACGTCGACGGCGCCAGGCGTGTACTGTTCGGCTTTTTGCACCACGTACACCTGCAGACCCGGAACGTTGCCGAAGGCGAAAATGCCCATCACCAGCACCGTTGCCAGCGCGGCATAGTGGATGCTGGCGGTCAACTGGAAGACCAGAAGCAGCACAACCAGCGCGGCGAAGATAAACTTCAGCGCGGAGACGGCGCCATGCTTATCGGCCAGTTTGCCTCCCCACACATTGCCGATAGCAACCGAGACCCCGTAGCCCAACAGGATCCAGCTAACCGCTGACGGGCTGAAACCGGCCAGTTCCTGCATCATCGGTGCAAGAAAAGTAAAGGCGGTAAATACGCCGCCATAGCCCAGCGCGGTAATGGCGTAGATCATCAGCAGGCGAGGATGAGTTAATACTTTCATCTGATCGCGCAGGCTGGCACTGGCACGGCCCGGAATATTATTCGGTACCAGAATCAGGCTGCTGATAAGCGCAATCACGCCCAGAATCGATACCGCGAGGAACGTTTCCCGCCAGCCAAAATGCTGACCGATGAAAGTCCCGAACGGCACCCCGGTGACCAGCGCGACCGTCAGGCCGCCGAACATAATAGCGATAGCTGAGGCGGCTTTCTCTTTTGCCACCAGGCTGGTGGCGATTGTCGAGCCAATAGAGAAGAACACGCCGTGTGCCAGTCCGGTCAGCAAGCGCGCCAGGATCAGCGTTTCATAGCCCGGGGCCTGCCAGGCCAACACATTACCCGCCGTAAACAGGACCATCAACGCCAGCAGCAGCTGTTTACGCGGCATACGACCCGTTAGTGCCGTCAATACCGGGGCGCCGATCGCCACACCCAGCGCGTAGATAGAGACCAGTAGTCCCGCAGAAGGCAGAGAGATAGAGAGTTGTTGCGCGATGGTCGGGACCAGGCCGACAATCACAAATTCAGTGGTGCCAATTGCGAAGGCACCGATAGTTAAGGCAAATAGCGCCAGTGGCATAATTTACTCCGTAGCATCAGGATTAAGATGACACGTAGTATGAAGGGTTGTATAAATAACAAAAACTATCAAAGTATCAATAGAATTTTGCTACAGGTGCAATAATGAGAGCCACATCAGAGGAGATCGCCATCTTTGTGGCGGTGGTGGAAAGCGGGAGTTTCAGCCGGGCGGCCGAGCAGCTCGGACAGGCCAACTCTGCCGTCAGCCGGGCGGTCAAGAAGCTGGAATCAAAGCTGGGCGTAAGCCTGCTCAATCGGACCACCCGCCAGCTTAGTCTGACAGAGGAAGGCGAGCGCTATTTTCGCCGGATGCAGGTGGTCTTGCAGGAAATGGCGGCGGCAGAAAATGACCTGCTGGAGACGCGCACGACGCCGCGGGGCCTGCTGCGGGTGGATGCCGCGACGCCGGTGATGCTGCATTTTCTCATGCCGCTGGTGAAGCCATTTCGCGAGCGCTACCCGGAAATGAAGCTGTCGCTCGTCTCGTCTGAGACGTTTATCAATCTGATTGAAAGAAAAGTGGATGTAGCCATTCGGGCCGGGACCTTATCGGATTCCAGCCTGCGCGCCCGGCCGCTGTTTACCAGCTATCGTAAGATCGTCGCCTCGCCCGACTATGTCGCGCGCTACGGTATGCCGCAGCATCCGTCCGATCTGAAACAGCATCACTGCCTCGGCTTCACCGAGCCGGTATCACTGAATACCTGGCCGGTCTCCTGTTGCGATGGTCAGCTGTTAGAGATCGAGTCGGCGGTGTCATCCAACAGCGGCGAAACGCTCAAGCAGCTGTGCCTGACCGGTAACGGCATTGCCTGTTTGTCGGACTACATGGTGGATAAAGAGATTGCCAGCGGAGAGTTTGTCGAACTACTGGCCGATAAGCGCTTACCGGTGGAGATGCCCTTCAGTGCCGTCTATTACAGCGACCGGGCGGTCAGCACCCGCATCAGGGCATTTATTGATTTTCTGAGCGAGCATGTAAAACAGCTCCCGAAGGAGCTGTCGTAATACAATCTCAGGCGGCAATGCGAGCGGCATCCCGGTATCGGGTGATTAATCCCACTGCGGAGCCAGACCTTCCGGACTCACCAGACGATCGTTGCAGTCCAGTGCGGCGATCGCTTGACGATCTTCATCATCCAGCTGCAGATCCTGCGCTTTCAGGTTGCTGGCCAGGTTGTCACGCTTGGTGGACGATGGGATAACCGCATAGCCTTCGCCCATTGCCCATGCCAGAATAACCTGTGCTGGGGTCGCACCATGTTTCGCCGCGATACGGGCAATCACTTCATCTTTCAGTGCCTTACCGTAGGCCAGCGTCATGTAAGAGGTGATATGGATGCCGTGCTCACGCGCCCAATCGACCACTTTACGGTTTTGCAGGTACGGCGAGAGCTCAATCTGGTTAGTCGCGATGTTTTCCGCACCAACGGCGGCAATCGCACGCTCCATCAGCGGAATAGTGAAGTTGGAGATACCGATCTGACGGGTCAGACCCAGCTTCTTCGCTTCCATCAGAGCTGCCATAAACTCTTCAACGGCAACAGCGTCATTCGGCGACGGCCAGTGGATCAGCGTCAGGTCAACATAGTCAGTGCGCAGCTTCTGCAGGCTCTCTTTCAGGCTGGCGATGAGTTTGTCTTTGCTCAGGTTTTCGATCCAGATTTTGGTGGTGATGAACAGCTCATCACGCGACACGCCGCTTTCGGCGATGGCCTGACCCACCGCGGCTTCGTTGTCATAGATTTGCGCGGTGTCGATAGTACGATAGCCCAGCTCCAGCGCGGTTTTTACGGATGCTATAACAACATCATCTTTCAGACGGAAGGTGCCAAGACCAAATGCAGGGATTGCCATGATTTTCCTCGTTATTTCTTCATTTCGGTTAACGAATAGAATTATGGCTGAGGGTGAAGTGGAGAAAAAGAGCGATTAATGCAGAGGATTTTTGCTGATTTAGCAACAATCGGGAACAGAGCAAACAAAAAAGCCCTGAGCAAATGCTCAGGGCTCTTAATAAGTGGCGGAACGGACGGGACTCGAACCCGCGACCCCCTGCGTGACAGGC
>NZ_PIBN01000031.1:0-22489 GCF_002806655.1 Klebsiella sp. K-Nf6
GCATGACCACCTTCGGTGAGTCTGCGCCGGCTGAGCAGCTGTTCGAAGAGTTCGGTTTCACCGTCGACAACGTGGTTGCTAAAGCCAAAGCGCTGCTGTAAATCCCCGCCGCTATCGCCCGGCCCGCTGCCGGGCGATAGCCGCCCTGAGCAAAGACCTGCCTGTTATGATTTCGTCTTTTTCCTCCTGAATCATTTCTCACTCTATTTTGTGCGTGACCGCTGATTTCTGTACGTTTTTTTGTGCAGACCGGCAAATGTAGACCAGATTCAATAGGCGCCCGCACGATCGCGCCGCGACCCTGTTCCCTGCCGGAAGTCTGTAAAGGAGACCCCGTAATGCCGTCACCGATGATTTATCAGGATCTCACCACCGCCGCGCTGCTCGGCCATGCGGCGCAATATCACAGCGAGACCGAGATTGTCTCGGTGAGTACTGGCGGTGAGCAGGAGCGCAGCAGCTGGGGGGAGGTGGCCAGCCGCGCTCAGCGGCTGGCGTCGGCGCTGGCGTCGCTGGGGCTGCCGCCAGGCGCCCGCTGCGCTACCCTGGCATGGAACAATCGCCGCCACCTGGAGATCTATTTTGCCGTCGCCTCCGGCGGCTGGGTGACACACACTGTCAACCCGCGGCTGTCGGTTGACCATCTGCGGTATATCCTCAACGACGCTGCCGACGAAGTGCTGTTTTTTGACCAGACCTTTCTGCCACTGGTGGCGCAGCTGCTGCCGCAGCTGCCGACGGTGAAACACATCGTGCTGATGGAACCCCGCAGCGAAGCGGCGCTCAGCCAGCTGCCCTCATTGCTGTTTTTTGACGATCTGTTGCAGCAGGGGACAGTAGACTATCGCTGGCCGACACTCAATGAACTGACCCCAGCTTCGCTCTGCTACACGTCGGGGACCACCGGCCGGCCGAAGGGGGTGTTGAATACCCATCGTTCGCTGGTCCTGCATGCCCTGAGCGGCAACCAGCCGGACGCCGCCGGCATATCGGCGAAGGACAGCCTGTTGCCGGTGGTGCCGATGTTCCATGTCAACGCGTGGGGGACGCCGTTTATCGCTGCCATGGTCGGCGCGCGACTGGTACTGCCGGGGCCGCAGCTCGATGGCGACAGCCTGCTGCAACTGCTGGCCGCCGAGAAGGTAACGGTGGGGTTTGGTGTGCCGGTGATCTGGGCCGGCTTGCTGGCGGCGATGCGCCGGACAGACGTCCGATTGCCTGAATTTAAACGTGCGCTGGTCGGCGGCTCCGCGCTGCCGCCGTCGATGGCCGAGGCCTTTCAGCGTGATTACGGCATTGCACTGACCCACGCCTGGGGAATGACCGAAACATCGCCCATCGGCACCATCAACACGCCGTTGAGCAAACATGACGTGCTCCCGGCACAGGAGCAGCAAAAGCAGCGCGCCGGTCAGGGGCGGCCCATTTTCGGCATCGAACTGCAGGTAGTAGACGTGGATGGCGAACCGTTGCCCCGGGATGGTCAAAGTCAGGGGTATCTGCAGGTCAGAGGGCACTGGGTGGTGGAGCAGTACTATGGTCAGGACGCGAGCGCCCTGACCGCGGCAGGCTGGTTTGATACCGGCGATATCGGTACGCTCGACGCCAATGGTTATCTGGTGATCTGCGATCGGGCAAAGGATATTATCAAGTCCGGTGGCGAGTGGATCTCCACCGTTGAGCTGGAGAATATCGCCATCGCGCATCCGGCGGTGCGCAGCGCGGCGGCCATCGCCGCCCGTCATCCGCGCTGGGACGAGCGGCCGGTGCTGCTGTGCGTTCGCGCGGAAGGGGGCGAAGTGGAAGAGACCGATCTGCTGACCTGGTTTGAGAAGCGGGTGCCAAAGTGGCAGATCCCGGACCGGGTGATATTTGTCGACGCGCTACCGGTCAGCGCCACGGGTAAGGTGCTCAAAAATCAACTGCGCCAGGCCTATGGAGAGATTTTAATGAGTGAGGGAAAATGAGCCATGCGCGACCCGGTCTGACGACCTGCTCTCAGTATGATGCTGCCCTGCACGCCTTGTCGGCGGCACGACAGCGTTGGGCGGAAACCTCGGTGAACCGTCGTCTGGCGCTGTTGCGTCAGATCAAGGATGCCCTGGCCGGTATTGCCCCGGCGTGGGTGGCCGCGGCGGCGGCGGCCAAAGGGCTGCCGGCGGGCGATCCGCTGGCGGGGGAGGAGTGGCTGGCGGGCCCCTGCGCGCTAATGGTCGGCTGCAACGGGCTTATCGCCACCCTGGAGCAACTGGAAGAGAAGACCTTTCTGCGGCGGATCCCGCTGCGGACGCTGGCGGATGGCCGCCTGGCGCTGCGGGTGGTGCCCGGCACGCTCTGGGATCGGCTGCTGCTCTCCGGCATTCGCGCTGAGATATGGATGCAGCCAGGCGTCACCCGGGCCCATCTCGACCGCTATGCGGCGCGGGCATACGACATCCCGCCGGCCGCGCGGCAGGGCAAGCTGGCGCTGGTGCTTGGCGCCGGCAATGTGGCCTCGATTGCGCCACTGGATGTGCTACATAAGTTGTTTATTGAAAATCAGGTCTGCCTGCTGAAGCTCAACCCGGTGAATGATTATCTGCACGATCTGCTGGCCCAGGCCCTGGCGCCGCTGATTGCCATGGATGCGCTCCGCATCGTCACCGGCGACGCCCAGGCGGGAGCGTGGCTGACCACCCATCCCGCTGTCGATGAGATCCATATCACCGGCTCCCGCGAGACCCATGACGTCATCGTCTGGGGCGACGGTGAAGCGGCTCGCCAGCGTCGGGCCGCCAGGACGCCGCTGAACCCGCGTCGGGTGACTTCGGAGCTGGGCGGCGTCAGCCCTACCATTATCGTACCCGGGCCGTGGAGCGAGGCGGATATCGCGTTTCAGGCGCAGCAGCTGGCGACGCAGAAGATGAACAACGGCGGGTTTAACTGCGTGGCCAGCCAGGTGCTGATCCTGCAGCAGGGCTGGGAGCCAGCGACGGGCTTGCTGAATCAGCTGTACCGACTGATCGCCACGAATACCCGCCCGGACTACTACCCCGGCGCTGAAAAACGGCTGACCGACTTTCGCCTGCGCGCCCGCCAGCCGCTGGAGATAGCGCGCGGCGACGCGCTGCCGTTGATTGTGGCGAACACCGAGGATGACCCGGCGTTCTGTCAGCAGGAGGTCTTTGGCCCGGGGCTGTCGGTCACTCGTCTTGAGGCCGACAGTGCGGAAAGCTTTCTGCGCCAGGCGATCGGCTATGCGAATCAGCGGCTGCAGGGCACGCTGGGGGCCAATATTGTGATCCACCCGCGCACCCGTAAAGCGATTGGACGTAAGCGTTTTAACGCGTTAATCGCTGAGCTGCGCTACGGCACGGTGGCGATTAACTGCTGGAGCGGGGTGGCCTTCCTGTTAGCCCCCTGCCCGTGGGGCGCGTTTCCCGGCCACACGCTCGACGATATTCAGAGCGGGCGGGGCAAGGTACATAACAGCTTTATGCTGGAGAAAACCGAGCGCACGGTGATTGAGGCGCCGTTTCGGCCGTTTCCGCGCAGTCTATGGCATGGCGAACTGACGCTGATGCCCCTGCCGCCCTGGTTTATTACCCACCGGGGGCAGGAAGCGGTGGCGCAGAAGCTGGTGGATTTTTATCATCGGCCGCGCTGGCGCAAGCTGCCGGCGATCCTCTGGCGCGCGCTGAGGGGCTAAGGTGAGAGCAAAAAAAAGGCGGAACCGTTGTTCCGCCCTGCGGGATTAGCGGCCCGCTTTCAGCTTCTGGTAATACTCTTCATAAATGGCGCTGGCGCTGCCGACGTCATTCTGCCATTCGCCTTTCTCGATGGTCGCGGCGTCCGGATAGAGCGATTTATCGTTGGCCACTGCCGGGCTGAGCATTTTGCGCGCCGCCAGGTTTGGCGTGGGGTAGCCGATGGTTTCCGCGACCTGTTTGGCCACATCCGGGCGCAGCAGGAAGTTAATCAGCTTCAGCGCGCCGTCGACGTTTTTGGCATTCGCCGGGATCGACAGGCTATCCATCCAGAAGATGCCACCTTCTTTCGGCCAGATCACTTCCAGCGGGGTACCGGCCTGGCGGGCGACGTAAGCCGAGCCGTTCCATACCATCCCGAGGTTCACTTCGCCTTCCATATACGGGTTCGCCGGGTTATCGGAGTTAAACGCCGCGACGTTGGGCATCAGCTTTTTCAGCTCGTTATAGGCGGCTTCAATCTCTTTCGGGTCGGTGGTGTTGCCGGAATAACCCAGCTTACGCAGCGCCATCTGGAACACTTCGCGCGCGTCGTCGGTCAGCAGCAGGCTGCTTTTGTATTCCGGCTTCCACAGGTCGGCCCAGCTGGTGATGGTTTTCGGGTCAATCGCATCGCTGTTGACGCCGATAGCCGTCGCCCCCCAGATATAGGGGATGGAGTAGTCGTTATTCGGATCGAACGGTTTGTTCAGCATCTGCGGATCGAGGTTGCTGAAGTTAGTCAGCTTGCTCTTGTCGATCTTCTGCAGCATGCCTTCTTTGCGCATCTTGTCGACGAAGTAGGTCGACGGGACGACCAGGTCGTACGCGCCGTCTTTATAGGTCTTGAGCTTGGCGTACATGGTTTCGTTCGACTCGTAGGTCGAATAGATAACCTTGATGCCGGTCTCTTTGGTGAACTGCTCCAGCAGGCCCGGCGGTACGTATTCGGTCCAGTTATAGAAATAGAGCGTTTTGCTATCGTCCGCGTGCGCGGCGCTCATGCCGATTGCCAGAGCGCCGGCTGCGAGCAGGTGGCGTGACCATTTTTTCATTTTAACGTCCCCTGAGTTTTATCACGTGCAATTAACTGACTGGCGATGACCATCACCAGCGACAGAACCAACAGAATCGTGGCCAGGGCGTTCACCTCAGGCGAAACGCCAACCTTGACCATCGAATAGATCTTCAGCGGCAGGATTTCATACCCTGGACCGGTCACGAACGAAGAGACCACCACGTCATCCATCGACAGGGTGAAGCTCAGCAGCCATCCGGCAGCCACCGCTGGCATCGCCAGTGGCAGGATGATTTTGCGCAGGATGGTCATCTCACTGGCACCGAGATCTTTCGCTGCCTCCAGCATCCGCACATCAAAGCCCTTCAGCCGGGAGAACACGGTGACCACCACAAACGGCAGGCAGAAGGTGATATGCGAAAACAGCAGCGACCAGAAACCAAGCTGAATACCAATCAGCATAAACAGCACCAGCAGGGAGATGGCCATGACAATATCGGGCGACATCATCACCACAAACAGCATGCCGCTGACAAACGGTTTGCCACGAAAGCGGTAGCGGTACAGCGCCACGGCGGTCAGCGAGCCGATAAGGGTGGCGAAGGTTGCCGACAGCACCGCCATGGTCAGGGAGTGCTGGGCGGCCTGCAGCAGGCTGTCGTTGTTCATCAGCAGGCTATACCAGTCGGTAGTGAACCCCTGCCAGTTGATACCGAAGCGCGACCGGTTAAACGAGTTAACGATCAGAATAATAATAGGGATGTAGAGATACGCGTAGATGGCGGTCATAAAGCCGCCGCGCAGCAGTCGACCAATCATTCCAGCTCCACCTTTTTATTCAGCAGGCGCGCCGCGCGCCAGTAAATCAACAGCATCAGGCCCATCACCAGGGTTAAGGTAATGCTGGTAGCCGCGCCGAACGGCCAGTCGCGAATATTCAGGAACTGACTCTTGATCACGTTGCCGATCAGCAGGTTCTTGGCGCCGCCCATCAGGTCGGAAACGTAGAACAGCCCCATCGCCGGCAGCATCACCAGCAGACAGCCGGCGATGATCCCCGGCATAGTCAGCGGGATGATGATGCGGATAAAGGTCTGCAGCTTACTGGCGCCGAGATCTTTCGCCGCTTCCAGCAGCGGGCGATCCAGTTTCTCAATGCTGGAGTAGAGCGGCATCACCATAAACGGCAGCAGGATATACACCAGGCCGATAATCACCGCCGAGGGGGTGAACATAATGCGTATCGGCGTGTCGATCACCCCTAACCACAGCAGGAACTCGTTCAGATAGCCTTTGGTACTGAGGAAAATCTTCAGCCCGTAAATACGGATCAACGAATTGGTCCAGAAGGGGACGATCAGCAGAAACAGCAGCAGGGGGCGCACCTTCTGCGGCAGCCGGGCAAGGAACCACGCAAACGGGTAGCCCAGCGCCAGGCAGGCGAGGGTCGCCAGCAGCGCCATGTTCAGCGAATGCAGCAGCACGTCGTAGTAGAGCGGATCCAGCAGCCGCGAGTAGTTGTCCAGCGTGAAGACCAGCTTGACGAAGTTGGCGTCGTCGCGGGTCAGAAAGCTGGTGGCGATGATCATCAGGTTGGGCAGGAAGACAAACAGCACCAGCCAACCGACGATGGTGGCGATCACCACATTCTGGAATTTACTGGAGTTCTTCATCGGCCAGCACCACCTCCCAGCTCTCCACCCAATTGATAGACATTTTCTGATCAAGAGAGTGGTCGAAATCCGGGTCGTCTTCGTTAAAGAACTCGCTGACCATCACCATTTTGCCGTTTTCCAGCTCCACCACCGACTCAAGGGTCATCCCCTTATAGTTACGCTCGCGCACATAGCCGATCAGGCCGTCGGCGTCGCTGTTGTGGTGGATCTCATCGACGCGCAGATCTTCCGGGCGCAGCAGGACGTGCAGACGCTGGCCGGCCTCCACGGCAAAATTGACGGTGATATTGCACTCCCGTCCTTCGACACTGGCGCGCACGCGCTGCGCGTCGAGGCGCTCGATTACGGTGGCGTCGAAGATATTGATCTCGCCGATAAAGCTGGCGACGAACAGGTTTTTCGGCTCTTCGTAGATCTCTCGCGGGGTACCGTCCTGTTCGATTTTTCCATCGCGCATGACCACGATGCGATCGGACATGGTCAGGGCCTCTTCCTGATCGTGGGTCACGAAGACGAAGGTGATCCCGAGCTTACGCTGCAGCGCTTTCAGTTCGTTCTGCATCTGCTTGCGCAACTTGTAATCCAGCGCCGAAAGGGATTCATCGAGCAGCAGCAGACGCGGTTTGTTAACCACCGCGCGGGCGATGGCCACGCGCTGCTGCTGGCCTCCGGAGAGCTGGTGCGGTTTGCGCTGGGCAAAGTCTTCCAGCTGCACCATCTTTAAGGCATCCAGAACCCGCGGGGTGATTTCCGCCGCCGGGGTTTTCTGCATCCGCAGGCCAAAGGCGACGTTCTCGAATACCGTCATATGCGGAAACAGGGCGTAGCTTTGAAAGACGGTATTGACGTGGCGGTTTTCCGCCGGGACATGGGTGATATCGTGATCTTCGAGATGGATCCGTCCGCTGTCGACGTTTTCCAGACCGGCGATAAGGCGCAGAACGGTGGTTTTACCGCAGCCAGAGGGGCCAAGCAGGGTGAGAAACTCACCATTGTTGATGGTCAGGTTAAGGTTATCGATGACCGTTTTACCATCAAAGCTCTTGCGAATTCCCGCCAGTTGCACCAGCGGCGAACGCGAACGCGGTTGTATATTCAATTTTTGACTCTGTCCCATGTAGACGCAACGGAAACTTCCGACCGCTGCGGGGTTTGTGATTAACCACCTTTGGGGTTGCACGTTTTTAATAAGGGCCAGCATTCTACGGCAAACGAGGGTAATCGCCAATCCTTGATACGCCTGCATAGTCTACCTTTACACCATAACGTCGGTTCCGTTATTAAATTTCGCTTTACGGGCTAAGAATGACCTGACGCAATATTTGTCTTTTCTGGCTTATGAATAATGTTGTCACAAAAGAAGAGGGTGGCTACATGGATAAATTGCTTGAGCGTTTTTTGCAGTACGTTTCTTTGGACACGCAGTCGAAGCCTGGCGTTCGTCAGGTCCCCAGCACGGAAGGGCAGTGGAAGCTGTTACGCCTGTTGCAGGCGCAGCTGGAAGAAATGGGACTGGTCAAGGTAACGCTGAGTGATAAAGGGACGGTAATGGGAACCCTGCCCGCCAACGTGGAGGGCGATATCCCGGCCATCGGCTTTATCTCTCACGTCGATACTTCCCCGGATTTCAGCGGTAAAAATGTGAATCCGCAGATTGTCGAAAACTATCGCGGCGGCGATATCGCGCTGGGCATCGGCGATGAGGTGCTCTCCCCGGTGATGTTCCCGGTTCTGCATCAGCTTTTGGGACAGACGCTGATCACCACCGATGGGAAAACGCTGCTGGGGGCGGACGACAAGGCCGGCATCGCCGAGATCATGACCGCGCTGGCGACCCTGCAGGCGAAAAACATCCCCCACGGCGATATCCGCGTGGCCTTCACCCCCGATGAAGAGGTCGGAAAAGGGGCGAAGCATTTCGATGTCGAGGCCTTTGACGCCCGCTGGGCCTATACCGTCGACGGCGGTGGCGTGGGGGAACTGGAGTTTGAAAACTTCAACGCTGCCTCGGTGACCATCAAGATTGTCGGCAATAACGTGCATCCCGGCACCGCAAAAGGGGTGATGGTCAACGCGCTGTCGCTGGCCGCGCGCATTCATGCCGAAGTGCCAGCCGACGAGGCGCCAGAGACCACCGAAGGTTATGAAGGCTTTTATCACCTCACCAGCATCAAAGGCAGCGTGGATCGGGCCGAGATGCACTACATTATCCGCGATTTTGACCGCAAGCACTTTGAGGCGCGTAAACGCAAGATGATGGAGATCGCCAAAAAGGTCGGCAAGGGGCTGCACCCGGACTGCTATATCGAGCTGGTAATCGAGGACAGTTATTACAACATGCATGAGCAGGTGATCGCCCATCCACATGTGGTCGATATTGCCCGCCAGGCGATGGTGGACTGCGATATTGAACCGCAAATGAAGCCGATCCGCGGCGGCACCGACGGCGCGCAGCTCTCGTTTATGGGTCTGCCGTGCCCGAACCTGTTTACCGGCGGCTACAACTATCATGGCAAACATGAGTTTGTCACCCTGGAAGGGATGGAGAAGGCGGTGCAGGTGATCGTGCGTATCGCCGAGCTGACGGCGGCACGAAAAGGGAAATAGCCTTCGCAACCAGCCCGGTCATTCTGCGTGTCGCACAAGATGCCGGATGGCGGCTTCGCCTTATCCGGCCTACGTAACCCGTGCTGTTTGTAGGCCCGGCAAGCGCAGCGCCGCCGGGCAAAAGCTTTTAGGCTGGCAATGAGGAGGGAACCTCACATGTCAGATTATCGTCGCAGTTATCTCCCCGGCGGCTGCTGGTTCTTCACCGTTAACCTGCAAAATCGCCACAGCGATCTCCTGACGCGGCATATTGATCATCTGCGTGCCGCTACAGCGTTTGTTAAAAGCAAAAAACCTTTTCTGATTAATAGCTGGGTGGTTTTACCAGAGCATATGCACTGCATCTGGACCCTGCCTGAGGGGGATACCGATTATTCTGGTCGCTGGCGGGATATTAAAAAAACGTTTACCCGGGCGCTGGCACAGCGCTCTATCTGGCAGCCGCGCTTCTGGGAACATGCCATCCGTAATGAAGAAGATTACCGGCGGCATATGGATTACGTTTATATCAATCCCGTTAAGCACGGTCATGTCCGCCGGGTAGAGGATTGGCCGTATTCGACCTTTCATCGCGACGTGCGCCGGGGAGGGTATCCGCCGGATTGGGCGGGTGAGGTAAGCGAATTTGATGCAGGCGAGAGGCGATAATGCTCGGGTAAGACATCGCCGCCATCGAAACCACAAAGTGCCGGATGGCGGCTTCGCCTTATCCGGCCTACGGTCCAACCGGTGACCGCAGAACCCGTAGGCCCGGCAAGCGCAGCGCCGCCGGGCAGGATGATGGCTCAGTCGCCAAAGAACCAGTAGCCGCTGTTGACCAGCGCTGCCAGCATGGCGAGGAAAGAAGGATCTTCCAGCGCATCGCCAAAATGGTCGGCGCGCAGCGTCAGATGGGTGGCTAAGGCGTCCAGCGCCGGGCGGTGCGGGGAGTTGATCTTCTCACCATTGACGAACACCTCGCCGTCAATGCGCAGCACCCGCAGGCCGCCCAGCCGTTCCAGCGTGTCGCCCTGCTGCAGGGCATCGTAAATTTCATCTGGCTGATACGGCGGCTCCGGCGGCGCGACGTCGAGCTCATGACGCGACTGGGTGATAAACTCGCCGAACCACTGTTTAAAGTGCTCTGGTTGGTTAATCAGCCCCAACATCATCTCGCGCAGGCGGTCGAGTTCGACGGGTAAAATATCCGCCGGATGGTCGCGCGACGGCACGTCCGGATCGGCGTAGCGCTGGCTGCCCAGTTCGCGCTGGAGAACGTAGTCGGCAAAGCCGCTGAACAGCTCGCGGGCATTCGGCGCGCGATAGCCGACCGAATAGTTGAGCGAGTTTTCCAGCGAATACCCCTCATGCGGGAATCCTGGCGGAATATAAAGAATATCGCCCGGCTCCATCTCTTCATCGATGATCGCCTCGAAGGGGTCAACCTGCAGCAGGTCCGGATGCGGGCAGTGCTGTTTCATCGGCACCTTTTCCCCGACGCGCCAGCGCCGACGGCCGGTGCCCTGAATGATAAACACATCATACTGATCCAGATGCGGACCGACGCCGCCCCCGGGTACCGAGAAGGAGATCATCAGATCGTCGATACGCCAGTCCGGCAGAGCGCGGAACGGATGCATCAGCGCCGCTGAGGGTTCATGCCAGTGGTTAACCGCCTGCACCAGCAGGGACCAGTTGTTTTCACTCAGGTGATCGTAGCTTTCGAAGGGACCGTGACTGACCTGCCATTTTCCATCCTGATGGCTGACAAGGCGGCTATCGACCTCGCTCTCCATGGCCAGTCCAGCCAGTTCGTCCGGGCTTAGGGGGTCGATAAAATTGGCGAAGCCGCGCTTCAGTACCACCGGCCGTTTTTGCCAGTAGCGTTCGATAAAGTCGGGCCAGTTAAGCGTTAATTGATAATCCATATTGATATTCCACTGCAGGTGTCTGACAGGGATTATAACGGATGCGGCGCCCCGGCGATGCAGGCGCCGTTAAAAAACTCAATGATTAACCCTGTTTATCTTCCATCAGCTGGCGGCCAAACACCACCTCCATGCAGGCGCCGCCGAGCAGGCTTTCGCCGGCGATAATCTCCCCGTCATATTGTTCGACGATTTCGCGGGCGACGGAGAGCCCCACACCCTGGCCGGGACGCAGCGTATCTGCCCGCTGGCCGCGGTCAAAGACGGCGCGGCGTTGGCTCTGCGGGATCCCCGGGCCATCGTCTTCCACCAGAATATGCAGATGGCTGTCGGTGGTTTGGCGCACGGAAACTTCCACGAACTCCAGACAGTACTTACAGGCGTTATCGAGAACGTTACCCATCACTTCCATAAAATCGTTCTGCTCGCCGACAAAAGTGATCTCCGGCGAGATGTCGAGCGAGATATTGACCCCTTTACGCTGATAGACCTTGTTGAGGGCGGAGGTCAGGCTGTCGAGCAGGGGGGCGATCGGGTGCAGTTCCCGGCTCAGCAGGGTACCGCCGCTGCGCATGCTGGCGCGATGCAAATAGTAACCAATCTGCTGCGAAATGCGGCTTATCTGCTCCAGCATCACCGGCTCCGCCTCGTCGACGCTGATCTTCTCGCCGCGCAGCGAGCGAAGCGTACTCTGCATCACCGCCAGCGGCGTTTTCAGGCTGTGGGTGAGATCGGTGAGGGTGGTGCGGTATTTGTCATAGCGTTCACGCTCGCTGCGAACCAGGCGGTTAAGGTTGCTGACCAGCCGGGTCAGCTCGCGGGTGGTGTTGGGATTGAGCTTTTCGCGGTGGTGCTCCTCCAGCTCACGCACCTCTTTCGCCAGCGACTCGATAGGCCGCAGGCTCCACCAGGCGGCGACCCACAGCAGGGGGATCACCAGCAGCAGGTTGGCGGCCAGCACGTAGATAAACCAGCTCCATACCATATAGCTGCGCTTGAGCTCCACCGGAATGGTATCGACCACCACAATGCTGAGCTGGGGCATTTTGCTGGTGGCCGGGTAGAGGTTGATCGCCACCGAGTGGGTCATCTCCGAATCGTCGCCCTGCTCGCGGATGGCGTCCAGCTGTTCCTGAATCTCGTGGTTGTTGCGCAGCAGCATGCTACTGCTGTCGACATCGGCTTCGATCTCATGGAAACCATTGCTCTTCAGCCATTCCGGTTGAATGCGTTTCGCCAGCCAGGGGACATCGCGCTGCGCCCACAGCAGTTTACCCTTCTCATCGTAGATAAGGGTCACCGTCGGGCTTTCCATATTCAGATTTTCCGGAATATCGACGTCAATAGCGCCGTTCTCCCATTTCGCCAGCATATAGAAGAGATTGCTCTCGCCGCGCAGCAGGCGGAAGGTGGTTTTATCGAAGCTGACGCTGTAGCCCACCAGCGCTACCATGCCATAGGCCAGCGACAGCACCAGCACGACCCCGGCGGTCGCCAGCAGGAAGCGAACCCGTAATGACAGCGGGAAGATATGTCGCAACAATCCCTTCATCAGCGCAGTTCGAACAGATAGCCCTGGCCGCGCACCGTGGTGATGACGTCCTGTGGGTATTCAGCCTGAATTTTCTTGCGCAGCCGGCCCATCAGTACGTCGATGGTATGGCTCTCACGCAGTTCGGCATCCGGGTAAAGCTGGAGCATCAGGGAATCTTTGCTGACCACTTTGCCGCGGTTGCGGATCAGGGTTTCCATAATGGTGTACTCAAAGGCCGTCAGCTTGATCGGCTGGTCGTTCACCGACAGCTCGCGCCGGGAGAGGTCGACCTGGAACGGCGGCAGGGAGATCACCTGCGAGGCCAGGCCGCTGTTGCGGCGCAGCAGCGCCTGCATGCGGGCGGCAACCTCTTCAATATGGAAAGGCTTGGTGACGTAATCATCCGCCCCGGCGCTCAGCACTTCCACTTTATCCTGCCACCCTTCGCGGGCGGTCAGCACCAGCACCGGCAGTGACACATCGTGGCTGCGCCAGCGGCGGATCAGCGATAGTCCGTCTTCATCCGGCAGGCCGAGGTCGACGATGGCGATATCCGGGAGATGTTCGCCCAGATAGTAGTCCGCTTCCCTGGCATCTTCCGCCGCATCGACCTGATGGCCCAGCTCCTGCAGCTGAACTTTGAGGTGGTGACGCAGCAGGGCGTTATCCTCAACCACGAGTACGCGCATGACTGTTCTCCCTTCCTGTGTTGATAGTAATCTGACGCTCATTATATACGCAAAATATAAACAGCTGTTAAATAAAGCTTTTTATACCAACGGCGCATAACACTGCCAGGCAGGCCAGCATTCGTCGATGCCCTTTGCGCATAGTGCATGGAACTCCTTCATTCTATGCGTTATTTCAGCAAACGCCCAGCGGCAGGGCGCGGGCAGTGCGCGGGTTGGTGATGTTAATTTTTTGTGTAATAGTGCTGGGATCACTCCTCAATGACGCCGCAGGTTATCCATTATGTCTCAGCAGCAGAGCGCGGACTGGGTCAGGCTGGCGCAGTCGCCCAGTCAGACGGAACGCATCGAAGCCTTCTTCGGCGGCCACGGCTATGAGCCGCACCGGCATGATACCTATGCTATCGGCCAGACGATCGCCGGCGTGCAGAGCTTTCACTATCGCGGCGGGCAACAGCACAGTCTGCCTGGCGGGACGATGGTGCTTCACCCGGACGAAATACACGACGGCGAGGCGGGCACCGAGGCGGGGTTTCACTACCGCATGGTCTATATCGAACCGGCGCTGATCCAAAAGATACTCGGCGGCAGGTCATTGCCGTTTATCCCCGGCGGCCTGTCGGCGGATCCGCGTCTGCGTTGCGCCGCGCAGCCGTTGTTAAAAGCGGTCACGGACACCTTCGAGCCGCTGGAGGAAGAGGATGCTCTGTACGACCTGGCGCAGACCCTGGCTGTGGTCGGCGGGCAGCGTTCCCGTCGCCAGGCATTTGACTATCAGGCGGCGGAGAGGGCCCGGGAGTATATCCATGCCTGTTTTATGCAGGATATGACCCTCGACACTTTATCGCAGGTGAGCGGCCGGGACCGCTGGAGCCTGAGTCGTGATTTCAGAACGCTGTACGGCACCAGCCCGTGGCGTTACGTCATGATGCGCCGGCTCGATTTTTGCCGCCAGCGGATGCGCGCCGGGGATCGTCTGGTGGATATTGCCGCCGACGCGGGCTTTGCCGATCAGAGCCACATGACGCGCCAGTTTATCAGCCGCTTTGGTCTCTCTCCGGGCCGCTGGCTGCGGGCGATCCGCGGCTAGCGCGGTGCAGGTTGCACAATCGTTCAAGCGTGACCGCGGCGAGGCGAACTATGCTGACTGCCTTTATCACAAGGAGACAGCCCATGTATCAACTCGTTAATCTTGCTCAGAAATTTTCCCTGTTCAGCGAACAATGGCAGCCCAAAGTGGTGGCTGAGATGAACGACTATCAGTTCAAGATCGTCCGTATCGCCGGCGATTTCATCTGGCATAGCCACCCGGAAACCGATGAGACATTGATGGTGGTGGAGGGGGTATTACGCGTGGACTTCCGCGACGGACATGTGCTGGTGAAGGCCGGGGAGATGATCGTCGTGCCGCGCGGGGTGGAACATAAGACCTCGGCGGAGACGGAAGCGAAGCTCATGCTGATTGAGCCGCGTGGCGTGCTGAATACCGGCCATGAGGGCGGCGAGCGGACGGCGGTGAACGACGTCTGGATCTGATTGCTTTCCGGCGACAAAACGCCCCTCTTTCCGCCGGAAAGAGGGGCAAGGCGATTACTTCAGCTCGTCAACCATGGTGGTTGCCCGACCGATATAGTTGGCCGGAGTCATCGCTTTGAGGCGCACTTTTTCGTCTTCCGGCAGGGCGAGGCTGTCAATAAACTGCTTCATCCCTTCCGCGTCAACGCGTTTGCCGCGGGTCAGCTCTTTCAGCTTCTCGTACGGTTTTTCGATACCGTACCGGCGCATCACGGTCTGGATCGGCTCAGCCAGTACTTCCCAGTTGTGATCCAGTTCGTCCAGCAGGCGATCCTGGTTCAGCTCCAGCTTGCTGATCCCTTTGAGGGTGGACTGATAGGCGATCAGCGCATAGCCGATGCCCACGCCGAGGTTACGCAGGACGGTGGAGTCGGTCAGGTCGCGCTGCCAGCGGGAAACCGGCAGTTTGCTGGCCAGGTGCTGCATGACCGCATTGGCCAGGCCGAGGTTGCCTTCGGAGTTTTCGAAGTCGATCGGGTTCACCTTGTGCGGCATGGTGGAGGAGCCGATCTCTCCGGCGATGGTCTTCTGTTTGAAGTGGTTGAGCGCAATGTAGCCCCACACATCGCGATCGAAGTCGATCAGAATGGTGTTGAAGCGCGCGATGCAGTCAAACAGCTCAGCGATATAGTCATGCGGCTCGATCTGGGTGGTGTACGGGTTCCACTGAATGCCCAGCGAGGTGACGAACTCTTCGCTGAACTGATGCCAGTCGACTTCCGGGTAGGCCGCGATGTGGGCGTTGTAGTTACCCACCGCGCCGTTGATTTTACCGAGGATTTCCACCTGGTTCAGCTGACGGTACTGGCGCTCCATACGGTAGGCGACGTTCGCCATCTCTTTACCCATGGTGGACGGCGTTGCCGGCTGACCGTGGGTACGGGAGAGCAGCGGCACATCGCGGTACTGGGTTGCCAGATCTTTTACCGCGTCAATCAGCTTGCGCCAGTAAGGCAGAACCACTTCGTCGCGGGCGGTTTTCAGCATCAGCGCGTGGGAGAGGTTATTGATGTCTTCAGACGTACAGGCGAAGTGAATAAACTCTGATACCGCGTGCAGCTCGGCGACGTCAGCGACTTTCTCTTTCAGAAAATACTCTACCGCTTTCACGTCGTGGTTGGTGGTGCGCTCGATGGTTTTGATGCGCTCCGCGTCTTCGACGCTGAAATCGGCGACGATTTTATCAAGGAAACCGTTTGCGTCGGCAGCAAAAGCAGGAACTTCCTTGATCGCTGCGTGGGCGGCCAGTTTTTGCAGCCAACGTACTTCCACCTGAACGCGGAATTTCAGCAAACCGAATTCGCTGAAGATACCGCGCAGCGCGCTGACTTTATCGCCGTAGCGGCCGTCTACAGGGGAAACGGCGGTCAGTGAGGATAATTCCATAGATCACAACTCCGGGGTTAAATGAGCAAGAATTTGCTTTGCCTGGTTAACCAGACGATTACGGGAAAACATAAGCTGCAGACGTCCGCCGCCCACCTGATGCCAGAGCACCGCGGCGCGAATACCCGCCAGCAGCGCTGAGCGAACTTTCGCCTGCACCTGCGGGCTTTGCAGCACGGCAGGGGAGCCGGTCACCTGAATACGCGGCCCCAGCGGGCTTATCACGTCAACATAGATGCCTGCCATGGCGCTGAGCAGCGTTTCGGACTGCAGGTCAAAATGTTCCAGTTGACGGTGCAGGCCAGCGATGCGGTTGCCGAGCGTGTCCATCGCCCCTTTACTGGCGGCGAGCTTGCGCTCCAGCACCATCAGGCTCAGGGTATAGCGCGTCAGTTCAGCATTGAGGCCCTGACGGCTGCTGGTATTGAGCACCCCGAGCAGCGTTTCAAGGCCGAGGCGAAGATTGGCTTCACTGCCACCGAACACCGCCAGCGTCGACTCGGGATCGAGGTCGATGATGCTGTTCAGCGACACATGCAGGGCATCGCTGTCGCAATGTCCCTGATGCGCCAGTTGCTGAACCAGTCGTGCCGCCTGGCAAACGCCAGCCAGCGCCAGCGTGATGTCATAGTAATTCTTCGCCACACATACTCCTTGTCAGCCGTCGGGCGGTTCGTCCCGACGGAAATAACGCGCGTTCAGGACTGCAGAGGCAGTCGTTGTTCAATAATACCGCCGCCGAGGCACACTTCACCCAGATAGAACACTGCGGACTGGCCCGGGGTGACCGCCGCGACCGGCTCATCGAAGCGGACTTCGATACGGTCTTCATCCAGCGCGGTGACGGTGCAGGGGATATCGGTCTGGCGATAGCGGGTTTTCACCGTGCAGCGCAGGGTGCCCCGCAGCGGTTCACGGTCAACCCAGTGCAGCTGTTGGGCAATCAGGCCGACGGACATCAGGCGCGGGTGGTCATGGCCCTGGGCGACGACAAGAATATTGTTCTCAACGTCTTTATCCACCACGTACCACGGATCTTCGCTACCCTCTTTGGTGCCGCCGATACCCAGCCCTTTACGCTGGCCCAGCGTATGGTACATCAGCCCCTGATGGGTACCGATCTCCTCGCCGTCGACGGTGAGGATTTTGCCCGGCTGCGCCGGCAGATAGCGGCCAAGGAAATCGCGGAATTTACGCTCGCCGATAAAGCAGATGCCGGTGGAATCTTTTTTCTTCGCGGTGATCAGATCCAGCTCTTCGGCGATTTTACGCACCTGCGGTTTTTCCAGCTCACCCACCGGGAACAGGCTCTGGGCAATCTGCTCGTGGCTAAGGGTGTAGAGGAAGTAGCTCTGATCTTTGTTACCGTCGAGGCCGCGCAGCAGCTGGCTTTTGCCGTCGACATCGGCGCGGCGCACATAGTGCCCGGTGGCGATGTAGTCGGCGCCGAGGTCTTCGGCGGCAAACTCGAGGAAGGCTTTAAACTTGATCTCTTTATTGCACAGAATATCCGGGTTCGGCGTGCGGCCAGCTTTGTACTCTTCCAGGAAGAGCTCAAAGACGTTATCCCAATATTCGGCGGCAAAGTTAACGGTGTGCAGTTCAATGCCCAGCTTATCGCAGACCGCTTGCGCGTCGGCAAGGTCGGCGGCGGCGGTGCAGTATTCCTCGCCGTCGTCTTCCTCCCAGTTCTTCATGAACAGGCCTTCCACCTTATACCCTTGCTGCAACAGCAGGTACGCGGAGACCGAGGAGTCGACGCCGCCGGACATGCCGACGATCACTTTTTTCTGGCTTTCTGACATGGAAATACTCGCTACATTGAACTTCGAGGCGGCGTATTCTAGCACGCGCTCACCGTTCATTCACCCCCTGTGAACGGCCAGTTAAATGCGCCAATCAGCGACAGCGGCTGGCGCGGGTCCTGCAGATAACTGCGAATGCTTTCGGCAACCAGCGGTGAACGCAGGTTCGGCGCGTTAAGAATTTCCTCAGCACTGAGCCACAGGCAGCGATCGATATCGCTGTCATGCGGTTCGGTGGCGCACAGATCGCTAAGTTCGATGGCGAACAGGAAGCGCAGAAATGGCGTGTTATCGGGAGCGACCCACTGGTGCATGCGGATGAAGTGCTGCGGCGTGGCGCGAATGCCGGTCTCTTCCCACAGTTCGCGTTCGGCGGCCTGCAGCAGCGTCTCATTGGCCTCCAGGTGGCCCGCCGGCTGGTTCCACAGCGCTTTGCCGTTAATAGTCTCTTCGACGATGAGGAATTTATCCTCGGCGTGGACCACGCAGGCTACAGTAACATGAGGTTTAAACATCGCTTTTCCTTTTCGGTTATTCGGCTCTACGCCATTCGCCATTCGCCAGCCCGTCAAGCGTATAGCCGCCCATGGCGTAGCGGATCAGGCGCAGGGTGGGGAAGCCGACGTGGGCGGTCATCCGGCGCACCTGGCGGTTACGTCCCTCGTAGAGGGTGATTTTCAGCCAGCAGGTGGGGATCGATTTGCGCTCGCGAATAGGCGGGTTGCGCGGCCACAGCCACGCGGGCTCCTCCACCACTTCCACGCCAGCAGGCAGGGTGGGGCCATCGTTGAGCGTGACGCCGTTGCGTAGCGCGGCCAGCGCCTCGGCGGTGGGTTCTCCTTCCACCTGGACGTAGTAAATCTTGCCGGTGCGTTTACCCGGCTGGGTTAGCTTCGCCTGCAGCGCGCCATCGTTGGTCAGCACCAGCAGGCCTTCGCTGTCGCGGTCAAGACGACCGGCGGCGTAGACGCCCGCCACGGGGATAAAATCTTTCAGCGTGCTGCGCCCGGCTTCGTCGGTAAATTGTGGCAACACATCATAGGGTTTATTGAACAAGATCACAGTTTTTGGCTGGTGTTCTTTACGTTGTCTGGTGACTTGTTGTGTGCTGAATCGCTCAACGCGATGTTTTCTAAATGAAGTTTTCTGCATGGTATTTTCAGGCTCTATCAATTGCCGCATTATAGCCTAATTACGAATGCCTTTCATGGACGCAAACATTCAGGTAGTATTGACATGCTCATTACAAATTATTAACAAAAAATTGCTCAAACCGATTCGCACTACAGGCAGGAAGGCGACACGGACGCGATAGCTCCGCTTAGCGGGAAAACCCGGTACGCTGGAGCTGGCCGACTCAGCCAACACCAGGCTCGCGTGAAGAGGGAAGAGCAGAACCAGAAGCGCTCGAAGGAGAGGTTAATGGAAAGCAAAGTAGTAGTTCCGGCGGAAGGTCAAAAAATCACCCTGCAAAACGGCAAACTGAACGTCCCTCACAATCCGATTATCCCGTTCATTGAAGGTGATGGTATCGGCGTTGACGTTACCCCAGCGATGCTGAAAGTGGTTGATGCCGCCGTTGAGAAAGCCTATAAGGGCGAGCGTAAAATTTCCTGGATGGAAGTTTACACCGGTGAAAAATCGACCCAAGTCTATGGCCAGGATGTCTGGCTGCCAGCTGAAACCCTCGATCTGATTCGTGACTACCGCGTTGCTATCAAAGGTCCTCTGACCACCCCAGTCGGCGGCGGCATCCGTTCTCTGAACGTGGCGCTGCGCCAGGAGCTGGACCTCTACGTCTGCCTGCGTCCGGTACGTTACTACCAGGGCACCCCGAGCCCGGTTAAGCACCCTGAACTGACCGATATGGTTATCTTCCGTGAAAACTCAGAAGATATCTATGCAGGTATCGAGTGGAAAGCCGACTCTGCTGAAGCAGACAAAGTCATCAAATTCCTGCGCGATGAGATGGGCGTGAAGAAAATTCGCTTCCCGGAACATTGCGGTATCGGTATCAAGCCGTGCTCTGAAGAAGGCACCAAACGCCTGGTTCGCGCCGCGATTGAATACGCGATCACCAACGATCGTGATTCCCTCACCCTGGTGCACAAAGGCAACATCATGAAGTTCACCGAAGGCGCGTTCAAAGACTGGGGCTACCAGCTGGCTCGCGAAGAGTTCGGCGGCGAGCTGATCGACGGCGGCCCGTGGGTGAAAATCAAGAACCCGAACACCGGCAAAGAGATCGTGGTGAAAGACGTGATCGCCGATGCGTTCCTGCAGCAGATCCTGCTGCGTCCGGCGGAATACGACGTTATCGCCTGTATGAACCTGAACGGCGACTACATCTCTGACGCGCTGGCGGCACAGGTTGGCGGTATCGGTATCGCCCCGGGCGCCAACATCGGTGACGAGTGCGCGCTGTTCGAAGCGACTCACGGTACTGCGCCGAAATATGCTGGCCAGGACAAAGTGAACCCGGGCTCCATCATCCTGTCCGCAGAGATGATGCTGCGCCACATGCAGTGGTTCGAAGCCGCAGACCTGATCGTCAAAGGCATGGAAGGTGCTATCGCCGCCAAGACCGTGACCTATGACTTTGAACGTCTGATGGAAGGCGCTAAACTGCTGAAATGTTCAGAGTTTGGCGACGCGATTATCGCGAACATGTAATCTGGCCCCCAGATTATGTCAGAACGGGAACCTGGTGGTTCCCGTTTTTATTATTAGTTTTCGAACGGTTATCAAAATTTTATCAAAACAAGTTATCAAAACCCCTCCCGAAAAACCTCATAAGGCCACCGTTGTCCACCCCTTCCCACGATCATCATGGTACCTATCCGTTTGTTGTTGAGTTTTATGTCCAAGTAAATCTTTCGTGTTTATACCTTGGGCTTTATATAACCGCTCGGAAAGCGATCTTTGTTCATGGAAAGTTGCCGGTGTACCTTGTCCCCAGTCAATATCTGCACTGTCTCTTGCCTTGCTGAAATTCATGGTCAGTGTTCTGGGTTTCACCTGTGCTCCTCGCTCAGCCTGTGAGGTGGTTCTAAAGAAATGAACCAAATAAGGGCTTACTGCATAATCCCGGCAACGACTGATTACATCTCGGAGGCTCCAGTTGATTGCGTTGCAACGCAGAGCTAATGGTATAGCGATTTTGCTTCCGGTTTTCTCTTGCTCAACGTGTAGATGATCGTCCCAGATGTCCGAGAATTTCATACGGGATATATCACCTAGTCGCTGTCCTGTTACTATGGCTAAAAGCATGGCGTTCCCCATGTATTTGTGATTTTCATCGGCTATATCAAAAATCTTTTGCCATTCCTCAAGAGTGAGGCGCTGGCGAGTGATCTTTCTACGAGGTTGTTTAGTTGCTAGTGCAGGGTTATAACCAGGAGGTACTTCTCCCGCATGCTGAGCTTCTTTAAAAACATCTATTAGGACAGAGCGAATGACCTGAGCCATTCTGGGTTGTCCCTCCGCTAAATATTCATCAAGAATTTGCGCAACATCTCGAACATTGACAGCGGATATTAATTTCATTCCCACCCGTTCCTTAAGCAGAGATACTGGTTTTGCTTTTTGTTTGATAGTGTTTTCTTTAATATCTCCGGACTTTAATCTTTCCTGTTGAATCTTCCAGTAACGTTCAAGCCAGGTGTTAGTTGATATTGATTTTCCTGAGCTGGTGGAAATTCTGTCAGTGATTGCCATTATCTGGCGGGTTTGTTGTTCCGCCAGTCTTTTATTTGCTTCAATAGCTATTGCCGTGGCCTCTGCTTCATCTGTTCCTAGACTATGAAACTTACCAGTTATCGGGTGTTTATAACGCCAGTATACTTTATTAACCTTTCTACTGTAGAGCGGGTATAAATTTGGAATAGATATATTATTCTTACGTGGTCTGGCAGCCATCGTTCAAAATCCTCTGCAAAAGAACAGGGTCGCTTTTCTTTACTACAGGAGTGGTCAATGTACCGACCAACTCAGCATCCTCCCTGACGCGCCAGAATCGACCTTCTTTTTTGGCTGGGGGAGAAAACATATTCTGTTTAGCATAATTCCTGAGAGTGGAAACACTTGGAGGATTGCTTCTGTATTTCTCGTTTGCCCACTCTTCAAGGGTTAACATCTGGAGCATATGTTTTACCTCATCATGGCCCATTGCTGGGCCAGTATCTGAAAATACAAAATCAGTTTTGCATCAATTTTTGCAGCACCTGATTGCCGGCAATTATTCGCTGCCAGATCGCTGATGCATAGCGGGCCTGATGAATAGCATCAGCGAGGGCATTGTGACGAGACCCTTCAAACGGGATCGTTGTTTTGGGGTCGAAGCTAATGGCTTGGCCGAGCTCTACCATTGTTCGTACGTCCCGATCGTTCCAGTATTCCCACGGATAATCTTCAGCAATGCAATCGTAAGAAGAACGCAGAATAGAGTTGTCGAATGACGCACCGTTACCCCATACCTGCGCCTTTTTGCTCCCACCAGCGACATTATCAGAAACAAATTCTCTGAACTGGAGTAATGCATCCTGCAACGGGATAGCATCATCATTTA
>NZ_PIBN01000032.1:0-19824 GCF_002806655.1 Klebsiella sp. K-Nf6
GGCTATGAAAACGTCGGTTCCGGCCTCGTCACCGCGATGGTGAAAGGCGACGTCGGCGCGGTAAAAGCGGCAGTCGATTCCGGCGTGGAATCCGCACAACGCATCGGCGAAGTGGTGACCTCGCTGGTCATCGCTCGTCCGCATAACGACATCAACAAAATCGTCTCGCATTACAAGATTGCGGACTAACGGAGAAACCTGATGAAAGAAGCGCTTGGTCTTATCGAAACCAAAGGTCTGGTGGCCTGTATTGAAGCCGCGGACGCGATGTGTAAAGCCGCCAACGTCGAGCTGATTGGCTATGAAAACGTCGGTTCCGGCCTCGTCACCGCGATGGTGAAAGGCGACGTCGGCGCGGTCAACGCAGCGGTCGACTCCGGCGTGGAAGCGGCGAAACGCATCGGCGAAGTCGTCAGCTCTCGCGTCATTGCGCGTCCACATAACGACATCGAAAAAATCGCGGCGCAGCACAAAGCATGACCTGACAGGGCGCGCCCCGTCCCCACTCTTTTCGTCTGATGAAGGATAGACTCATGATTGAACTGGATAACGATTTGCAGTCCCGCCAGAACGCGCGGGAACTGGTGCGCAACGCCAAAAAGGCGCAGGCGATGCTGGCCACCTTTTCGCAGCAGCAAATCGACGCCATCGTGAAAAACGTGGCCCAGGAAGCAGCGCACCACGCCGAAGCGCTGGCGAAAATGGCCGCGGAAGAGACTGGTTTTGGCAACTGGCAGGACAAAGTGCTGAAAAACCGCTTCGCCTCGCTGCGCGTCTACGACGCCATCAAAGATATGAAGACCGTTGGCATCATTCATGACGACCCGGTAAAAAAAGTGATGGACGTGGGCGTGCCGCTGGGCGTGATTTGCGCACTGGTCCCCTCAACGAACCCAACCTCCACGGTTATCTACAAAGCGCTGATCGCCCTCAAGGCCGGCAACGCCATTATCTTCTCCCCGCATCCGGGCGCGCGTCAGTGTAGCTGGAAGGCGATTGAAATCGTCAAACGCGCGGCGGAAGCAGCCGGCGCGCCGGCGGGCAGCGTCGACGGCATCACCCAGTTGACGCTCGAAGCCACCTCTGAGCTGATGCACAGCAAAGACGTGTCGCTGATCCTCGCCACCGGCGGCGAAGGCATGGTGCGTGCGGCCTATGCGTCCGGCACCCCAACCATCAGCGGCGGCCCGGGCAACGGCCCGGCGTTTATCGAACGCAGCGCCGATATCCATCACGCGGTGAAAGATATCATCACCAGCAAAACCTTCGATAATGGGGTGATCTGCGCCTCCGAGCAGTCGATCATCGTCGAAGGCTGCATTTACGACGAGGTTCACCGCGAGCTGGAAGCGCAGGGTGCCTACTTCATGAATGAAGATGAAGCGGCGAAAATGGCGGCGCTGCTGCTGCGCCCGAACGGCACCATCAACCCGAAAGTGGTCGGCAAAACCGCGCTGTACCTCAGCCAGATGGCGGGCTTCTGTGTTCCGGCCAGCACCAAAGTGCTGATCGCCGAACAGACCACCGTGTCGCCGAAAAACCCCTACTCGCGTGAAAAACTGTGCCCGGTGCTCGGCCTGTACGTGGCAGAGGACTGGAAAGCCGCCTGCCACCGCGTGGTGGAGCTGCTGACCAACGAAGGACTCGGCCATACGCTGGTGATCCACACCCGTAATCAGGACGTCATCCGCCAGTTCAGCCTCGAAAAACCGGTCAACCGCATTCTGATTAATACTCCGGCGGCGCTCGGCGGTATCGGCGCGACCACCAACATCTCTCCGGCGCTGACCCTCGGCTGCGGCGCGGTCGGCGGCGGCTCCAGCTCCGACAACGTCGGCCCGATGAATCTGCTCAATATCCGCAAAGTCGGCTATGGCGTGCGTTCGATTGACGAGCTGCGCGCGCCGGGCAGCCGCCCTGAACCACAGCCGACCATCGTCACTCCGGCGAGCGATCCGCAGCGCAGCATTCTTGATGACGCGCGTTTCAACGCCCCGGCCAGCGCCGCGCCAGCGCGCTCTGCAGGCAGCGATGACCGTTTTGCCAGCGCAGGCGCCGCCAGCATGGAAGGCGAAATCAACGAGCAAAACGTGGAACGCGTTATCCGCCAGGTGCTGGAGCGCCTTGCTAAGTAACGCACTGATATAAGGCGATAAACGATGATTCTCGCAAAGGTAACCGGCCATGTCGTCGCCACGCAGAAATGCGATGAGCTACGCGGCAGCAACCTGCTGTTGGTCACCCGACTGGATGACAATCAGCAGCCGATGAAGGACCAGACCTGGGTCGCCGTCGATAACGTCGGCGCCGGCATGCACGACATCGTGCTGGCGGAAGAGTACTTCGCGCTCAATAAAGAGCGCTACAAAGCGATGTCGGTGGTCGCCATTGTCGAGAACGTGTTTCGGGACGCCTAACAGGAGTGAGTAGCCCAATGAGTGAATTTTTACTGAAACCGCGGATTTGCTTCGGTCAGGACGCCCTCTCGGTGTTGAACGAACTCTCCGCCCGCAGCGTGCTGCTGGTGACCGATAAAGCGATGGTCAAGTTTGGCCTCGCCGAGCGCGTCACCGCCCTGCTGCGCCAGCGCGGGATCGCCTGGCAGATGTGGGATGACGTGGTGGCGGATCCGGATATCGCTACCGTGGTGCGCGGCATGAAGTTAATGGATAGCCACTATCCGGATCTGGTTATCGCGCTCGGCGGCGGTTCGGTCATCGATGCCGCCAAAGCGGTTATTTTCTCCCTGGCGCAAACCCGTCCGCAGACTGATCGCCCGCGTCCATGCTTTGTCGCCATCCCAACCACCAGCGGCACCGGTTCGGAAGTCACCGCCTTTTCGGTGGTGAAAGCCAACGCGGAGAAGCTGGTGCTGGTGGACGCGTCATTGCTGCCGGATATCGCCATTCTTGACCCGGCGCTGGTGGCTTCAGTGCCGCCGGCGATTACCGCCGACACCGGCATGGACGTGCTGTGTCACGCCCTTGAAGCCTACGTCTCCCGCGCCGCCAGCGACTTTTCCGACGCGCTGGCGGAGAAAGTGGTGCAGCAGGTGTTCCGCTACCTGCCGACCTGCTGGCGCAGCGGCGACAACCTGCAGGCGCGCGAAAAGATGCATAACGCCTCCTGCATGGCGGGGATGGCCTTCACCAACGCGTCGCTGGGGATAACCCACAGCCTGGCCCACGCCCTCGGCGGCGTCTTCCGCGTGCCCCATGGCCGCGCCAACGCCCTGCTGATGGCGCACGTCGTCGCCTGGAACGCCGATTTCCACGGCCAGTGCGACACCCTCGCGGCAACGAAATATGCCCGGCTGGCGCATCTGCTGGATCTGCCTGCCGCCTCGCCACGCCAGGGCGTCGCCAGCCTGCTGGTCGCCATTCAGGCGTTAAAAGACGAACTAAGCATGCCCTCCGGCATCAGCGAAACCGGCATCGAGGCGGCTGAATTCGACCGCCGTTTGCCGGAGATGGTCGGCCAGGCGCTGCGCGACAGCTGTACCCCGACCAACCCACGCGCGCCAGACGCTAACGCGTTAACCGAACTTTATCGCCAGGCCTGGTCCGGTTGCCTGGAATCGCCCGGCGGCGCTCCGCTTGCACGGGCCTACGGATAACGCGCGAGTAGGCCGGGTCAGCGCAGCGCCACCCGGCAACAATGCGGGCAACTAACAAGAACATCTGGAGAATACTTCATGGCACACTACAACTTAACGCCGCGCGTAAAAGTGCTGGCAGACCGTTTACTCGCCGAGAAAAGCACTCTGTGCACCGAACATGCCACCACACTGAACGCTCTTGATGGCGACATCGCGGGCGTTCCCGCCGCCGTTAAACCGGCGCGCCGCTTCTATGAACTGATGCGCCAGCTGCCGCTGACCATCAGCGCCGACGAGCTGATCGTCGGCAACCAGACCCGTAAACCGCACGGGGCGATTTTCCATGACGAAAACGCGACCCGTCGTCCATCGGTTTTCCAGTTCCTCAACCTCAATAGCGAGCTGGACTCGCCGGATTACAAACTGGTGGTCGAAAAAGGCGTGCTGGCGATTAAGCACCAGTTAGAAGAGAAAACCCGCGCCCTCGGTAGCGCGGTCAGCCGCAGCGGTATGGATGAAGTCAACGGCTGTCGCGCCGCCATCTACGCCTGCGACGCCCTGCTGGCGCTGGCGCAAAATCTGGCCAACAGCGCCGAACAGCTGGCGGCCGCGGAAACCAATGCTTATCGCAAAGCCGAGCTGCTCGATAGCGCGGCCATTCTGCACCACGTTCCGGCCCATCCGGCGCGTAATTTCAAAGAAGCCTGCCAGGCATTCTATCTGTTCCAGCTGGCGCTACAGCTGGACAACGGCAGCTATGCGGTTAACCCGCAAGGGGCGGATATCGCGCTGCTGCCTTATTATCAGCGCGATATCAACAGCGGCGCGCTGAATACCCAGCAGGCGTATGAGATCGTGGAGTGCCTGTGGTTCAAGCTGGCGGAGCTGAGCGAAGTCCGCGCCGCCTGCGCCATTGACGGCTATCCGATGCTCGACGCCATGCTGCGCGGCGCCGCTTTTGATAACGCCGAAGTGAACGAACTCTCGGCGATGTTTATCAGCGCCCAGCGCAACCTCAGCGCGCTGAATCTGCCGGTGCGTCTGTTTAGCGGCGTACAGCCGGTTAACCACGCGCCGTTCGCCGCCTGCGCCGACACGCCGGCGATGGAAGGCTTAACCCCGCGTATGCAGCGCCTGCGTAATCACTACCTGACGGTACGCCCGAGCGTCTCTATCTATCGCGCGCTGGCCTTTACCGAAGTGGTCAAAGCCAACCCTGGCATGCCGACCATTCTGCTGCGGGCAAAAGCCTTCCGCCACGCCTGCGAAACCGCGCCGATTCTGATTCAGGACGATGAGCTGATCGTCGGCCATCCGTGCGGCAAGCCGCGCGCGGGCGCCTTCTCGCCGGATATCGCCTGGCGCTGGGTGCGCGACGAGCTCGACACCATGAGTACCCGTCCGCAGGATCCGTTTGAGATCAGCGAAGCGGATAAAAAAACCATTCGCGAAGAGATCGTCCCGTTCTGGGAAGGCCGTTCGCTGGATGAGATTTGCGAAGCGCAATACCGTGAGGCCGGCGTCTGGGCCTTCAGCGGCGAGACTTTCGTCAGCGATCTCTCCTATCACCAGATTAACGGCGGCGGCGATACCTGTCCGGGCTACGACGTGCTGCTGTTCACCAAAGGGATGAATGGGATTAAAGCCGATGCCGAAGCGCATCTGGCCAACCTGAGCATGGAAAACCCGGAAGATATCGATCGCATCTACTACTACAAAGCGGCAATCGAAACCTGTGAAGGGGTGGTCAACTATGCCCGCCGTATCGCCGACCGCGCCCGCGAACTGGCGGCTAAAGAGCAAAACGCCCAGCGTCGCGCCGAGCTGCTGACCATCGCCGAAGTGAACGAAAACGTGCCGGCCAATCCGCCGAAGACCCTGCAGGAAGCGCTGCAGAGCATCTGGACCGTCGAATCACTGTTTGAAATCGAAGAGAACCAGACCGGGCTGTCGCTGGGCCGCGTCGACCAGTACTGCTACCCGATGTTCGAAGCCGATATCCGCGAAGGCCGCCTGACCCACGAGACCGCGCTGGAGCTGCTGCAGGCATTCATCATCAAATGTGCCGAACTGATGTGGATGTCGAGCGAGCTGGGAGCGAAATATTTCGCCGGTTATCAGCCGTTTATCAACCTCACCGTTGGCGGCCAGAAACGCAGCGGCGGCGACGCCTGTAACGATCTGACCTACCTGATTATGGACGCGGTGCGCTTCGTGAAGGTGTACCAGCCGTCGCTGGCCTGCCGTATCCACAACCAGTCGCCGCAGAAGTACATGGAAAAAATCGTCGACGTGGTGAAAGCGGGAATGGGCTTCCCGGCCTGCCACTTCGATGATTCCCACATCAAGATGATGCTGCGCAAGGGCTTCGATTTTGAAGACGCCCGCGACTACTGCCTGATGGGCTGCGTTGAGCCGCAGAAATCCGGGCGCATCTACCAGTGGACCTCTACCGGCTACACCCAGTGGCCTATCGCTATCGAGTTCGTGCTCAACCGCGGACGGATGGTGCTGTTCGATAGCTATCAGGGGTTGGATACCGGCGACCTGCGCGACCTGCGCACCTTCGGCGAATTCGACGCGGCGGTAAAACAGCAGATCGCCCATATCGTGCGCCTGTCGGCCATCGGTACCGTCATCAGCCAGCGCGTCCACCGCGATGTGGCGCCGAAGCCGCTGATGTCGTTGCTGGTTGAAGGCTGTATGGAAAGCGGCAAAGATGTCGCCGCCGGCGGCGCGATGGTCAACCACGGTCCGGGGCTGATTTTCTCCGGCCTGGCGACCTACGTCGACTCGATGGCGGCGATCCGCAAGCTGGTGTTCGAAGAGAAGAAATACACCCTTGAGCAGATCCGCGATGCGCTGCTGGCCAACTTTGAAGGTTACGAAGCGCTGCGCCGCGACTGCCTGAACGCGCCGAAATACGGTAACGACGATAACTACGTCGACCAGTACGCGCTGGATATTACCGAATGGACCGAGAAAGAGTGCCGTAAATACAAAATGCTCTACTCGACCCTGAGCCACGGCACCCTGTCTATCTCCAACAATACGCCAATCGGCGAGCTGACCAACGCCACGCCTAACGGCCGCCTGGCGTGGATGCCGCTCTCCGACGGCATCAGCCCGACTCAGGGCGCGGATAAACAAGGCCCGACGGCGATTATCAAGTCGGTCAGCAAGATGAACGTGGAAACCATGAACATCGGCATGGTGCACAACTTCAAGTTCCTCAAAGGGCTGCTGGATACCCCTGAAGGTCGCCACGGCTTGATTACCCTGCTGCGTACCGCCTCGATTCTCGGCAACGGCCAGATGCAGTTCAGCTACGTCGATAACGAAGTACTGAAGAAGGCGCAGCAGGAGCCGGAGAAATACCGCGACCTGATCGTTCGCGTCGCCGGCTACAGCGCCTACTTCGTTGAGCTGTGCAAAGAGGTCCAGGACGAGATCATCAGCCGTACGGTGATTGAGAAGTTCTAGTTCTCTTAAAGAGAATTAAATGAGCTGTATTTGAGAAATAACCGGAAGTTCTCCGTCCCGTAACGGGACGGAGCGGGAGGCAAGCGTGATCGCAAAACAAGAATTAACGGGCCGAATTTTCAATATCCAGAAATATTCGATCTATGACGGCGATGGCATTCGCACGCTGGTGTTTTTTAAGGGCTGCAACATTCGCTGCCCGTGGTGCGCCAACCCGGAAGGGCTGAGCAGCCAGTTCCAGGTGATGTTCTCGCACGACAAATGCATTAACTGCGGCGACTGCGTCAGCGTCTGTCCGGCGGGTATTCATTATCGGGCGGAAGAAAACGGCGAAATGAAGCACTTCGTCGACCGCAACAAAGACTGCATCGGCTGTCGCAAATGCGAAGAGATTTGCACCCAGAACGCGCTGGACATTATGGGCAAGGACGTCACCGTCAGCGAGCTGATGGAGATCATCATGCAGGACTACGACTTCTACATCTCCTCCGGCGGCGGCGTCACCATCGGCGGCGGCGAGATGAGCCTGCAGACCGATTTTGCCGTCGCCTTATTCAGCGAATGCAAAAAAATGATGATTAACACCGCCGTCGAAACCCAGGGCACCACCCCGCTTGCCAACTACCAGAAGCTGGCGCCGGTCACCGACACCTTCTTGTTCGACCTTAAGCAGATTAACAGCGAACACCACAAAGCGATGCTCGGTATCGGCAACGAAGGGATCCGCCGCAATCTCGAATGGCTGGTGGATTCCGGCGCCAACGTCATTGTGCGTATGCCGCTCATTCGCGGCTACAACGACTCATTCGACGCCATTACCGGTGCCATTGATTACGTACAGAAGCTGGCGAAGCGCGGGAATATCCGCCGCATCGACATGCTGCCGTACCACCAGCTGGGACGCAAAAAGTACGAACGCCTGGATATGCCCTACCCGATTACCCAGGACCCGTCTTATTCGCCGGACGAACTGGACCGGCTGGAAACCTTCTTCCGGCAATTTGATTTTGATATTCGCTTAGTCCGCCATTAACAGGAGCCGACAATGAAAAGTTTAGGCGTAATTGAAACGCGAGGATGGGTCGCCGCCATTCAGGCCGTCGACGCCGCCTGTAAAGCCGCGGGAGTCACCTGCATTGGCTATCGCAAACCAGGCTCCGGGCTGGTGAGCGTCTGCTTTGAAGGGGAGATCAGCGCCATCCACACCGCCATTGAACGCGGCGTGGCGGTGGCAGGCGCCGAGCACACCGTGAAGTCATTGGTGATTGCCCGCCCGGAGCGCTGCGTGGTTGAAGCGTTAAGCAACCTCAAAGGCAACCCACCGCGCGCGAAGCAGCCCACCGCCCCAGCAGCTGTCGCTGTCGCCGCCGCGCCAGAAGCGATCGTTCCCTCCGCGCCGCAGGCCGCCCCGCAGGCAACGGAAGATAAAAACCCAACGCTGAAGAAAGGGAAGAAGTGATGATAGACACCCTGCTTCGCGAAAAAATCACCACCCGCCTGAGCGCAACGGCGCCGGCAATCCCGGTGGGGATCTCCAACCGCCACGTCCATCTCGCGCAACAGGACGTCGAGGCGCTATTCGGCAAAGGCTACAGCCTGACGCCGTTCAAACCGCTGCGCCAGCCGGGGCAGTTCGCCGCCCAGGAGTGCGTGACCGTTGTCGGGCCGAAAGGCTCGCTGACCAACGTCCGCGTCCTCGGGCCGACCCGCCCGGTATCGCAACTGGAAGTATCGCGCGCCGACTGTTTCACGCTGGGTATTAAGGCGCCAGTTCGTGAGTCCGGCCAGCTGGATAATGCCGGTAGCGCGCTGCTGATTGGGCCCGCAGGCCACGTTGAACTCCATTCGCAGGTGATCTGCGCCTGGCGGCATATTCATATGTCGCCGCAGGACGCGCGCCAGCTCAACGTTAGCAATGGCCAGAAGGTCAGCGTGCGCAGCAACGGCGAACGCCAGCTGACCTTCGATGAAGTGGTGGTGCGGGTGCGCGATGACTTCGCACTTGAGTTCCATATCGATACCGAAGAAGCCAATGCCGCCGGGTTGAAAAACGGCGCGCAGGTGACGCTCATCGGCTAACGGAGGCTCGCTATGACCGACGAACAGATGGAAGGTATAGTCGCGCGAATTTTACAGCGCCTGCGGCCGCCGGTACTGGTGATGGTGACCGCCGCTGACGGCTACCGCGCGGCAATCCGCCAACGCCTGGCGGGCTGCGGCTACCCGCTGCGTATCGCCCTTGAAGAGGGCCTCGCCGATGCCGATGCGTGGCAAGCGACGGGCGAAATTCTCGCTCCGTCAGCGTGGCAGGATGCCCTGCCGTCAGCGCCGTGGCGGGCGGTGTTGCTACCGTTTCTCGATTATACGCTGGCCTCGGATCTGCTGAACGGCACGCTGCGCAGTCCGCTCGCCCGCTGCGCGCACGAGGCGCTGCTGACGGGTATTCCAGTGCTGGCGCTGCGCTACCACTGCGATCCGCTCAGCGAACTCAACCAGTTGCGCGGGGCGCAGGCCGACAGCGCCTATACCGGACACCTGCAGGCCACGCTGACTCGTCTGGAAGCCTGCGGCGTCTTCCTCGGCACCATGAATGAGCTGCTGGCGAAGCTGGACGCACCCACCGCGCCTGCCACCGCCAACAGCGAACCGCGCCGTTATCTCACCGTCACAGACGTGGTGAATAATCCAGCGTTGGCAGCGACTCCGCACGCGCAGCTGACCGATGCGGCCATTGATTACTTAAAAAACAGAAAGATATGACCTTACCCAACGATAAACCTGGAGCTTAACGATGTCTTCGAAAACAAAATGCTGGTTATGGATGTTGCTGGTTATCCTCTCCGAAACCTCGGCAACCTCGACGTTAAAAATGTTCGGTAGCAGCGAAGGCAGCACCAAAATGCTGCTGCTCGGGCTGCTGATTGCGCTCTACTGCACCTGTTATTACTCGTTGTCGCGGGCGGTGAAAGATATTCCGGTCGGTCTGGCATACGCCACCTGGTCCGGCACCGGCATCCTGGTGGTCTCGACGCTGGGAATGGCGTTTTACGGCCAGCACCCGGATACCGCCGCCATCATCGGCATGGCAGTGATCGCCAGCGGCATCGTTATCATGAACCTGTTCTCGAAAATGGGTTCGGAAGAGAGCGAAGAGGCCACCCCCGTCACGCCAGTCGCCTCCATGGATAAGAAAATCGCCAACTAACAGGAAAGGAACACCCTATGTTTAATCTCGGATTTTTATGGCTGGCGCTGTCTATCGGCTCCGAAATCACCGGCACCTCGATGATCAAAAAAACCAACGGCTTCAGCAAACTGGCCCCTTCAGTGCTGGTGGTCTGCGCCTACGGCCTGTGCTACTTCGCCCTCACCCGCGCGATGAGCACTATTCCGGTGGGCGTGGCCTACTCGCTGTGGTGCGGCTTCGGTATCGTCGGTGTGACGATCTGCTCCATGATCCTCTATAAGCAGAAACCGGACCTGGCGGCCATCATCGCCATGGCGCTGATTATCTCCGGCGGCGTGATCATGAACGTCTTCTCGACCATGTAATACGAGGCGGGTTTACCCCGCCGTGATTTCGTGGCAGGATAAAAAGATGAACAGAAACGTTATCGTTACTTACCCCCGTCGTTGGTGGCTGCCTGCATAACAGGCGGCACGATACACGTTTCCATTTTCAAAGCCGCCGGAAGGCGGCTTTGTTATTTCCAGGACGTCTTTCGGCTGAACAGTCTGATAAGGAGTCCCTGATGAACCATCCACAAACCATCCTCACCGGCGACCGCCCGACCGGCCAACTACATCTTGGCCACTACGTCGGCTCGCTGCGCCAGCGCGTCGCGCTGCAGCACGACCACCAGCAATTTATCCTGATCGCCGACCTGCAAGGGCTCACCGATAACGGCAGCAACCCACAAAAAATCAGCCACCATATCCTCGAAGTCATGGCCGATTATCTGGCCGTCGGCATCGACCCCAGGCTCACCACTATTTGCCTGCAGTCCGCTCTGCCGGCGCTGGCGGAGCTCAGCGCGCTGTATATGAATATCGTCACCGTCGCCCGCGTAGAGCGTAACCCAACGGTCAAAAATGAAATTGCCCAGAAGGGATTCGCCCGCTCGCTGCCGGTGGGCTTTCTCGCCTATCCGATTAGCCAGGCCGCCGATATCACCGCCTTCAAAGCCGAGCTGGTGCCGGTGGGCGACGATCAGCTACCGATGATTGAGCAGACCAACGAGATCGTCCACAAAATGAATAGCCTGACCGGCGAACCGGTGCTGCGCCACTGCAAAGCGTTACTCAGCGAAGTGGGCCGCCTGCCGGGCGTCGACGGTAACGCCAAAATGTCGAAATCGCTGGGCAATACGCTGACGTTATCGGCCAGTGAAGAGGAGATCCACCGCGCGGTCAGCGCGATGTATACCGATCCGACGCATCTGAGAGTCAGCGATCCGGGGCACGTCGACGGCAACGTGGTGTTCACCTATCTCGACGCTTTCCATAGCGATAAGGCGCTGGTTGCTGAGATGAAAGCCCACTATCAGCGTGGTGGGCTGGGCGATCGCCAGTGTAAGAATGAACTGGAAACCTGCCTGCAGGCGCTACTGGCGCCAATCCGCGAACGCCGGGCCACTTACAGTCAGGATAAAGGAATGCTGCTGGAATTGTTGCGTCAAGGCAGCGAACGCGCCCACCATCTCACGCAGCAGACGCTACATGAAGTGAAGCGCGGGCTGGGGCTGCCGGTGCTGTTCTGAGTTTCAGATCCCTTCCCCGGTCGCGCGACGCTTACCGGGGCTACGGTTTCATCCCCCACCTTTGTGCATCTTCACGCAGTTGCGCCCATCGCGCTTGGCGGCATACAGCGCGTTATCGGCGTCGCGCAGCAGCAGGTTGTAATCGGGGTGCCCCGTGTGGACGGCAAAGCCAATGCTGGCGGTAATCAGGATCTGCGTGTCGCCGCCAACGTTAAACGCCAGTTGGCCAATCTTTTTACGCAGACGTTCAAGGAGAGGGGAAGCCTCTGCCGCACGGGTCTCCACCAGCACCAGCAGAAACTCCTCACCGCCGTAGCGGAAGAGATAGTCGCTGGAGCGAATATTATCGCTGAGCAGATCGGCTACGTGCTTAATGGCGCGGTCGCCGACCATATGGCCCCATTTGTCATTGATCTCTTTAAAGAAATCAATATCGATAATTGCCACCGTCAGCGGCAGGTCATACTCAATCGCCAGGGTGACTTCATGCTTGAGCACCACCGGCAGATAGCGACGGTTAAGCAGGCTGGTTAGCGCGTCTTTGCCGTTTTGCATCTGCGACAGACTACTGAACAATACCCCCAGTTGGCTGCTGATGTGCTGACAATGGATATGGATCCTTTGCAGCAGGCTCTGAGTATTTTTATAACCAGCATCCTGTTCCGCGGTCCGCCATTCGGTAATCAACGCATCCACCTGACCGATTAATTCAGTAATCTCCCCCATCTGCGGATTGTGGTTAAAATAGCGAACGCATTTATGGCGAAACCACAAACCAAATTCGGATTCAGATAATAACGTTGCGTTAAGGTCCGTCCTGTTCTCGCTGACGATATTAAAAATCGCACTATTTTCCCAACCCGAAAGCGATGCCTGCTGCTTGCCATACTCCATCGGGACGTTATCCATCAGGCTGTACAGACGAAAGGCTTCTTCATTTTTGGTAGCCCGATAATGCGACAGCGTATAGGCGTGACACATCATCTCCACTGCCATATTTATCGCCATGATCGCGTAATGGATAGCCGCTATCCCGGTATCCCGCTCCACCTGGCTGTCACGAATCGCCTCCACCAGCCCGGCTTTTATCTGCCGCGCGCCGCGCAGCACCGCCTCTGCCGGGATGCCAATCCGCGAATGAATGTTGCCGATCTGATACTGGCGCTCCGCGAGGGCCTGAAGCTCCTCTTTTTCACAGGTAAGGATCTGCTGCACCCATCCCGCCAGAGAGCGGCTCAGACGTTCCTCAACCAGCTCATAAGAGAGGTGCCTGGCGATATCCGGATCCTGAAAAATAAAATCGTAAAAGCGGGTCGCTAACATCGACGATCGCTCATCAGCCATTTTTTTAAGCAATGCACGGACGTCCGGCGTCAGGCTGTCATACAGCGGTAGCCATTCCTTAAAAATCACGGCGATATATTTTTGGCTTTCTTCATTCATGAAATTAAAGCACTCGTCGGATGTTTCTTAATGCCAGGAGCGGAATCATATCGTAGTTACCGGGGGGCAACCAGATAACAAAACGGACCAGCCTGTTTTCGCTGTTTTATCCTGATATTGGGGATTTCTGTTAACGCACCGACAAGACCATGCACTTCGTATGGACAACATCGCCACGAATGTTACTATCGCGATGACGATAGCTCTCACTATGCGTGTTTCATTAAGGCCTGGATCGCTGATGATGACCACATAAGTAGCACAGCGATCGGCTGCGCATCGACGCGGCAGAGCGCTGCGTCAGCGGCCTTTACCCCCACCTTTTCGTCCCTCGCAAGGAGGACGCTCCGCTCGGCGGAGGAAGCACGCGCACCACTCAGCAAAGGGAATCAAGCGAGTCGCGTATGGACAAATTAAAGAAACGTTGGGCAGGGTATCTTGTCGGCTTACTGGTGGTGCTCGCCGCCGCCGCATGGTGGCTGCTGCGCCCGCCAGGCCTCCCGGACGGTTTTGCCAGCAGCAACGGCCGAATCGAAGCCACCGAAGTCGATATTGCCAGTAAAATCGCCGGGCGTATCGACACGATTTTGGTCAAAGAGGGCCAGTTTGTGCGTCAGGGAGAAGTCCTCGCGAGGATGGATACCCGCGTACTGAATGAGCAGCGTCTTGAAGCCGCCGCACAAATCAAGGAGGCGGAAAGCTCGGTGCTCGCCGCCAGAGCCTTGCTCGATCAGCGGCAGAGTGAAATGCGCGCCAGCGAAGCAGTCGTGAAGCAGCGCCAGGCGGAGCTGGACTCCTCGGCGAAACGCCATGTCCGCTCGAATGCCCTGTCGCAGCGAGGCGCCGTCTCCGCCCAGCAGCTGGATGACGACCGCGCGGCAGCAGAGAGCGCCCGCGCGGCGCTGGAATCGGCAAAAGCCCAGGTCTCTGCCGCCCGCGCCGCCATCGAAGCTGCCCGCACCAGCATTATTCAGGCGCAAACCCGCGTCGAAGCCGCCCAGGCGACCGAACGGCGGATCCTTGCCGATATTGACGATAGCGAGCTGAAAGCACCGCGTGATGGCCGCATTCAGTATCGCGTCGCTGAGCCAGGCGAAGTACTGGCCGCCGGTGGCCGGGTGCTGAACATGGTCGATCTTGCCGATGTCTACATGACCTTCTTTCTGCCAACCGAACAGGCTGGCCTGCTGGCGCTCGGCAGCGAAGCGCGCTTGATCCTTGATGCCGCGCCGGATCTGGTGATCCCGGCCAACATCAGCTTTGTCGCCAGCGTCGCCCAGTTCACGCCGAAAACGGTAGAAACCAGCGACGAGCGCCTTAAGCTGATGTTCCGCGTCAAAGCACGCATCCCGCCGGAGCTGCTGGCGCAGCATCTGGAATATGTCAAAACCGGCCTGCCCGGCATGGCTTACGTGCGGGTGGATAAACAACAACCCTGGCCTGAGGCGCTAACGGTGAGGTTGCCGCAATGAAACTGACGCCGCAGGATACCTCGCCCCCCGTCGCCCTGCTGGAAAACGTTGGCCAGCAGTATGGCGCCACCATCGCGCTGCGGGATATCAGCCTGGCGATCCCGGCACGGCGTATGGTTGGTCTGATTGGCCCGGACGGCGTCGGCAAATCGAGCCTGCTCTCGCTGATCGCCGGGGCGCGGGCCATTGAACAGGGTAACGTGATGGTGCTTGGCGGCGATATGCGTGATGTGCATCACCGCCGCGACGTGTGCCCGAAAATCGCGTGGATGCCACAGGGGCTGGGGAAAAACCTCTATCACACCCTCTCGGTGTATGAAAACGTCGACTTCTTCGCCCGCCTGTTCGGCCACGATAAAGCCGAGCGCGAACTGCGCATCAACGAGCTGCTGCAGAGCACCGGGCTGGCGCCGTTTCGCGATCGCCCCGCCGGTAAACTCTCCGGTGGGATGAAGCAAAAGCTCGGCCTGTGCTGCGCGCTGATCCACGACCCGCAGTTGCTGATCCTTGATGAACCGACCACCGGCGTCGACCCGCTTTCCCGAGCGCAGTTCTGGGAGCTTATCGACAGTATTCGCCAGCGCCAGCCGGAGATGAGCGTGCTGGTGGCGACCGCCTACATGGAAGAGGCCGAGCGCTTTGACTGGCTGGTGGCGATGAATGCCGGCGAGGTGCTGGCGACCGGCAGCGCCGCGGAGCTCAAAGCCCAGACCGGCAGCCAGGCCCTGGAGCAAGCGTTTATCGCCCTGCTACCAGAAGCACAACGTCAGGCGCATAAGACGGTAGTTATCCCGCCGCGCGACAGCCGCGAGGAAGAGATCGCCATCGAAGCGCGCGGCCTGACCATGCGCTTCGGCAACTTTGTTGCCGTCGACCACGTTAACTTTCGCATCGCCCGCGGCGAAATCTTTGGCTTCCTTGGATCTAACGGCTGCGGCAAATCCACCACCATGAAGATGCTCACCGGCCTGCTGCCCGCCAGCGAAGGTGAAGCCTGGCTGTTCGGCCAGCCGGTCGACCCGAAGGATATCGCCACCCGCCAGCGGGTCGGTTACATGTCACAGGCCTTCTCGCTTTACAGCGAACTGAGCGTTCGGCAAAACCTCGAGCTGCACGCCCGCCTGTTTCATATCCCGGACGACGAAATAGCCAACCGGGTCGCTGAGATGAGCGAGCGCTTTATGCTGACCGAGGTTGAAGACGCGCTTCCCGCCGATCTGCCGCTGGGGATCCGTCAACGCCTGTCGTTAGCAGTGGCGGTCATCCACCGCCCGGAGATGCTGATCCTCGATGAGCCGACCTCCGGCGTCGACCCGGTGGCGCGCGATATGTTCTGGCAGCTGATGGTAGACCTGGCGCGCCAGGATCGTGTGACTATATTTATCTCCACCCACTTTATGAATGAAGCGGAACGCTGCGATCGCATCTCCCTGATGCATGCTGGCAAGGTGCTGGCCAGCGATACGCCACAGGCGCTGGTCGAGCAGCGCGGAGCCGCCAGCCTCGAAGAGGCGTTTATCGCCTGGCTTAAAGAGGCCCAACCGTCCTCTCCAGTACCAGATGAACCCACGTCTGCTGTCGCATCGCATTCGGAACACACGGCCCCACGGCAAGCCTTCAGTCTACGCCGCCTGTTTAGCTACAGCCGCCGCGAGGCGCTGGAGCTGCGCCGCGATCCGGTGCGATCGACGCTGGCGCTGCTGGGGACGGTGATCCTGATGTTTATTATGGGTTATGGGATCAGCATGGACGTTGAGGATCTGCGCTTTGCCGTCCTCGACCGCGATCAAACCATCAGCAGCCAGGGCTGGTCGCAGAATATCGCCGGCTCACGCTACTTTATCGAACAGGCGCCGCTGCACAGCTATGACGAACTGGACCGCCGGATGCGCGACGGCGAACTGGCGGTGGCAATAGAGATCCCGCCGAACTTTGGTCGCGATATCGCCCGCGGCACACCGGTGCAAATCGGCGTCTGGGTGGACGGCGCGATGCCCAACCGCGCGGAAACCGTGCGCGGCTACGTGCAGGCGATGCATCTCGCCTGGCTGCAGGAGATGGCTGGCCGGCAGAGCAGCCCACAGCGCGATACCTCACTCATCTCCATCGAGACCCGCTATCGCTATAATCCGGACGTGAAGAGCCTGCCGGCCATCGTCCCGGCGGTGATCCCGCTGCTGTTGATGATGATCCCGGCGATGCTCAGCGCCCTGAGCGTAGTCCGAGAGAAAGAACTCGGATCGATTATCAACTTGTACGTGACGCCAACTACCCGCAGCGAATTCCTGCTCGGCAAGCAGCTGCCTTACATCGTACTGGGGATGTTTAACTTCTTCCTGCTGTGCGCGCTGTCGGTCTTTGTCTTTGGCGTCGCGCATAAGGGCAGCTTCCTGACGCTGACCCTGGCGGCGCTGCTGTATGTCACCATCGCTACCGGTCTGGGGCTGCTGATCTCAACCTTTATGAAGAGCCAAATCGCCGCCATTTTCGGTACCGCGATCATTACGCTGATCCCGGCAACCCAGTTTTCCGGAATGATCGATCCGGTGGCGTCGCTGGAAGGGCCCGGGCGCTGGATTGGGCAAATTTATCCGACCAGCCACTTCCTGACTATCGCTCGCGGCACCTTCTCCAAGGCGCTGAATCTCAGTGATTTGTGGGGCTCCTTCATTCCGCTATTGATTGCGGTGCCGCTGGTGCTCGGGTTGAGCGTGCTGCTGCTGAAGAAACAGGAGGGATGATGCGCGGATTACGCAATATTTATAATCTTGGCGTCAAAGAGCTGCGCAGCCTGCTCGGCGATAAAGCAATGCTGGCGCTGATCGTGTTTGCTTTTACCGTGTCGGTGTACTCCTCGGCCACGGTGATGCCCGGTTCGCTACACCTGGCGCCGATCGCGGTTGCTGATATGGATAAATCCCAGCTCTCTTCACGCATTATTAACGCTTTCTACCGTCCCTGGTTTCTCGAGCCGGAGCTGATCACCGCTGATGAGATGGACGCCGGGCTGGATGCCGGGCGCTACACTTTCGCCATCAACATCCCGCCTAACTTCCAGCGCGATGTGCTGGCCGGTCGGCAGCCGGAAGTCCAGGTCAACGTTGACGCCACGCGAATGAGTCAGGCCTTTACCGGTAACGGCTATATCCAGAATATTATCAGTGGCGAAGTCAACAGCTTTGTCGCCCGTTATCGGGATAACAGCGTGCTGCCGGTAGAGTTGGCGGTAAGGATGCGTTTTAACCCTAACCTTGAGCAGGAGCGCTTTGGCGCGGTGATGGCAATCATCAACAACATCACCATGCTGGCGATCGTCCTCACCGGTTCGGCGCTGATCCGCGAGCGGGAACATGGCACCATAGAGCACTTGTTGGTGATGCCAGTAACGCCGTTTGAAATCATGATGGCCAAGATCTGGTCGATGGGCCTGGTGGTGCTGGTGGTCTCCGGGTTGTCGCTGATACTGATGGTGCAGGGGATTTTGCAGGTGCCCATTGAAGGGTCGATTCCCCTGTTTATGCTGGGGGTGGCGCTCAGCCTGTTCGCCACGACCTCAATCGGCATTTTTATGGGCACCCTCGCCCGCTCGATGCCGCAGCTGGGGCTGCTGATGATTCTGGTACTGCTGCCGCTACAGATGCTTTCCGGCGGATCCACGCCGCGGGAAAGTATGCCGCAGCTGGTACAGGATATTATGTTGACCATGCCGACCACCCACTTCGTCAGTCTGGCGCAGGCGATACTGTACCGTGGCGCCAGCTTTGCCATCGTCTGGCCGCAGTTCTTAACCTTGCTGGCTATCGGCGGGGTGTTCTTTACTATCGCGTTGCTGCGTTTTCGTAAGACTATTGGCGAGATGGCGTAAGGGCTTAAGAAGGGCCGTCGACTGACGGCGGCCCAGGGATTTATTTGTGGCGGTTCATAAAGCGACGTAAACCCCAGGTGAAGGCCATCGCCATACTAAACAGGATAAACAATAAGACAATCCAGCTGATGGAGATGCGCAGCAGCGTGCCGGGGGTCATAAACGGCTGCAGGTAGACGGTGAAGGACTCCGCGGGTGATTTCCCCAACAGCTCGTACACGTTATCGGTGAGCCACACCCCGACCCGGCAGAACAGCCAGATAATCGCTGGCCAGCAGAGCAGCACCAGAAAGGTAAAGCGCTCCTGAATGTAAGTGAAGAGCTGGCGCAGTGGCGACCAGTTAAGCAGGATTTTCATTTCTATTCTCATATTGCCAGCCGATAACCTGCATATGTCTCGCAAGGTATTTCGGGCAGCATCCATACAGGCAATCATCCCTCTTTGTATAACAAATTTTCCGCCATATAAACCAGATCAAGTTAACAAAGTGTTAATGATGTAGCTCATTAAGACAAAAACAGGGAAGAAGCATGCCGTTCGCCACAATACATCCGGGAGCGAAGTATTCAGTCACGGAAATATTTTTTATGAATCGTAAACGCGTTATTTTGCGGGAGGAAGAGGCAGCGCCATTATTTCGCCGACGTACAATATAATGGCGCTGAAATAGAGAAATGATATTAATCGTAGCTGCTGATAATTATTTTCCGACTTGCATCATCCGGTAAATTCACCGTCCGGGTGACCACGCCACGAGCATTCGTCACGCTATTTTGCGAAGCAATAAGATAGGTATTCTTTCCACAACGCTGCTGAGGTTGTTTATTGACGATATCGGTGCTGCAGGTTTCTGAAACCACCCGCCCGGAGAGCGTTAATGTGGCGGTATCAGCAGCAAACAGAGGTAAGCTTAGTCCATAAGCGAAAGTCAGGATCCCAATTAGCGGTTTTTTCATTGAATTTATAACCAGTTAACAGGATGAGAAATAAGCGAGTTGCTTTCTATTTTTCTCCCTCAGGAGAGATGATGCGTTGATTCATCATGCAGGGAAGATAATCCATATTATTAATAAGGACAATTGCAGGATAACCTATTAATGTGATAGGTATTACTGATGTTAACGAACCAGGCGGTCGGGCCGGATGTTTCCCCGGAGGCGGTGCTGCGCACCTTATCCGGGCTACCAGTCGGCCCCGGTTTG
>NZ_PIBN01000033.1:0-19535 GCF_002806655.1 Klebsiella sp. K-Nf6
TCCATGTCACTTTGAGTGCCCACACAGATTGTCTGATAAATTGTTAAAGAGCAGTTGCGACGCGCTTTAGCGCTCTGTCGCGAGGTGGCGTATATTACGCTTTCCTCTTTCAGAGTCAACCCTGAATTTCAGGATTTTTCTCTTCAACCGAACCGGCTGTTTGTGTGAAGTGATTCACATCCGCCGTGTCAGTGGGAGCGCATTATAGGGAGTTCGCCGGAAGTAGCAAGCGTTAAAATAGAAAAATCTTATCGACCGCTCATTATTTGAACTTTTCGCTTATTCATCTTCTTACCATTCAAGGCGCCATCCCAGTGTTCATGCGGCCTGCAGCGCAGTTTACGCTAAGATCGTTTTTTGGCAAAAATGTGATTTTTCTCTCTTACCCAACGCCATTATCGCGCCGATGGTGAATTAAGCACCACTCTTGACCCACGACAAAGCGCCCACCTGGCCCCCGTTTCTATAATCAGGCCCGTTTCTTCTTACTGGTAATAATCGATGGCTTATCAACTCAACATTAACTGGCCCGAGTTTTTAGAAAAATACTGGCAGAAACAGCCGGTGGTATTAAAAAACGCGTTTCCGGACTTCGTCGACCCGATTACCCCGGACGAGCTGGCCGGATTAGCCATGGAGCCGGAAGTCGACAGCCGACTGGTCAGCCTGACCAACGGCAAATGGCAGGCCAGCAATGGTCCTTTTGAACATTTCGACGGGCTGGGCGAAACCGGCTGGTCGCTGCTGGCCCAGGCGGTAAACCACTGGCATATGCCCGCCGCCGAGCTGGTGCGCCCGTTCCGCGTACTGCCGGACTGGCGTCTGGACGACCTGATGATCTCCTTCTCCGTCCCCGGCGGCGGCGTCGGCCCGCATATCGATCAGTATGACGTCTTTATTATTCAGGGCATGGGCAGCCGCCGCTGGCGCGTGGGCGATAAGCTGCCGATGCGTCAGTTCTGCCCGCATCCGGCACTGCTGCACGTCGATCCGTTCCCGCCGATCATTGATGAAGATCTGCAGCCGGGCGATATCCTCTATATTCCACCAGGATTCCCGCACGATGGCGTGACCCACGAAACCGCGCTGAACTACTCCGTCGGCTTCCGCGGGCCAAACGGTCGCGACCTGATCAGCAGCTTCGCCGACTATGTGCTGGAGAACGATCTTGGCGGCGAGCACTACAGTGATCCGGACCTCACCTGCCGCGAGCATCCGGGCCGGGTTGAGGAGTATGAACTCGAACGTCTGCGCACCATGATGATCGACATGATTCGCCAGCCGGAAGACTTCAAGCAGTGGTTCGGCAGTTTCGTGACCACCCCGCGTCACGAGCTGGATATTGCGCCGGCGGAACCACCGTATGAAGAAGAGGAAGTGGTCGATGCGCTGCTGGGCGGCGAAAAGCTTTCTCGTCTGAGCGGCCTGCGCGTTCTGCATATCGGCGACAGCTTCTTCGTGCATAGCGAACAGCTGGACACCACCGATGCCGAAGCGCTGGATGCGCTGTGCCGCTATACCTCATTAGGTCAGGAAGAGCTCGGCAGCGGCCTGCAGAATCCGGCGTTCGTGAGCGAACTGACGCGGCTGATTAATCAGGGCTACTGGTACTTCGAAGAGTAAGAGAGCGGCAATACTGCGGGCGGCCGCCTGGCGCTGCCCGCTGACTTTCAGCCGTTATTGCGCATATTTCGGCAACACCACAATAAACCGCGTCGAACGCCGATCGGACTGCACCGCTACGCTGCCGTGATGGGCGCTGACAATCGATTTCACAATCGCCAGGCCGATACCGCTGCCCTCGCCTTTGCGCTGGCGCGAGGGGTCGACGCGATAGAAACGGTCAAACAGCCGCGGAAGATGCTCGGCGGCAATCGGCGTACCGGGGTTCTCCACCACCAGACGGATCGTCTCGGCGCTTTCGCTCAACTGGATGGTCACCGCCTGGCCGGCCGGCGTGTAGCGGATCGCATTCGACAGCAGGTTGCTGATCGCTCGCCGCAGCATCAGCGGATCGCCCGTCACCCGGCAGTGGCTACCGACAAAGCGCAGCGCCACCCCTTTATCTTCCGCCCACGCCTCGAAAAACTCAAACACCTTATGCACTTCCTCGGCCAGATCCAGCGCCCGTTGTTCGGGGATCAGTTGGTTATTATCCGCCTGAGCGAGGAACAGCATATCGCTGACCATCCGTGACATCCGCGAGAACTCTTCAAGATTGGAATAGAGCACCTCTTCCAGCTCCTGCTGGCTGCGGCTCTGGCTTAAAGCGATTTCGGTTTGCGTCACCAGGTTGGTAATCGGCGTGCGGATTTCATGGGCGATATCGGCAGAGAAGTTGGACTGGCGGGTAAAGACATCCTCTATGCGCTCCAGCATATGGTTAAACGACAGCGCCAGCCGCTCCAGCTCGATAGGCACCGCCTGCGGGTCGAGGCGCACGTCGAGATCCCGCGAGGTAATATTCTGGATCTGGCGGCTGATCTGGCGGATGGGCTTATGCCCCTGATAGACCACAAACAGCACGATGGCGATGATCAGCAAACTGATTATCGTCGCCGCGGAAATCAGCTTCGCTTTCAGCTCATTAATATAGTGCAGGTGAAAATCGATGGATAAGGCCATCAGCAGGTGGTACGCCGGTTTGCCGTCCGCCTGCTTGCCCAGCGGCAGCATGATCAGCCGCCAGGAGCGGGTCTCCATTTGATGATTATCATGAACCATCTTCCGCGGCTGCGGGTCAGTCCATGAAATCACATTCCCGTCGCGCAGCTGCATCGCCAGCCCCGGCGTACTCAGCATATGGCTGCGATCCGGCCCGTCGGGCGACTGAAACAAAATATTGCCCTGGCCGTCGTCCAGACAGATAAAGACGTTGGCGTAACCCGCAATGATATTCCTCACGATCTCCAGCCGCCGCGCCTGAGGGTAGTCGGCGTGGTTGAGCACCGTCTCCAGCGTGGTGCTGAGCTGCCTGAGATCGTGCACGTCGCGCTCTTCAAAGTGGGCCTTCACCGAATGGATCATGATCCAGGTGAAAGCAAAGAAGGCAATGATGGTGGCGAGGCTAATAAAGAAGGTCAGCCGGGTGGCCAGGGAAAAGGGGCGCTTAGCGGCCATCCGGCACCTCAAGCATATAGCCGACGCCGCGCACGGTCTGGATTAGCTTCGGCTCGAAGTCGTTATCAATTTTGGCGCGCAGCCGCTTCACCGCCACGTCGATGGCGTTAGTGTCGCTGTCGAAATTCATATCCCACACCTGCGAGGCAATTAACGAACGCGGCAGCACCTCGCCCTGATGGCGCAGAAAGAACTCCAGCAGAGTGAACTCCTTACTGGTCAGGGTGATACGCGTCGCGCCGCGCGTCACCTTGCGGCTGACCAAATCGACGCTGAGATCCGCCGCCTGAAACTGGCTTTCGACGATGACCGCCGCTCCACGGCGCAGCAGGGTCCGCACTCGCGCCAGCAGCTCCGCAAAAGCAAATGGCTTCACCAGATAGTCGTCGGCGCCCAGCTCCAGCCCCTTCACCCGATGCTCGATAGTGCCAAGCGCGGTGAGCAGCAGGATCGGCATCCCTTTATTGGCAGCCCGCAGCATGCGGACGATATCCCAGCCGTTCACATCCGGCAGCATGATGTCGAGGATCAGCAGATCGTAATCGCTGGTCATTGCCAGGTGATAGCCGTTAAGGCCGTTATCGGCCAGGTCGACGACGAAGCCGGCCTCGGTGAGCCCTTTGGTCAGGTACTCTCCGGTTTTCTTCTCATCTTCGACAATCAAAATCTTCACGGCAGGCTCCTTCACGCGCGTTCTGTGCGGGTATTCAATTTTAGAGGAGCGCCTCCGGATAGCAATGAAATATCAGGAAAATGACAGCTTTGTCATTTTCCTGTCACGCCCTGAACAGAGCCCGCTACGTAAAGTAGCTGCCATGGATAAATCGTCGAAACCGTCTGCCGCCATGCGCCCAATAAAGCTTCTTACTCTCAGCGTGATATTCGCCTTAACCGGCTGTCTGTCGCTCGCTCCGGACTACCAGCGTCCCGCCGCGCCGGTGCCGCAGCAATTCTCTCTCAGCCAGAACAAGCTGGTTACTGCGACGGCGGGTTACCAGGAGACCGGTTGGCGCACCTTTTTCGTCGACCCGCAGGTGAAAAGCCTGATTAGCACCGCGCTGATAAATAACCGCGATCTACGGATGGCGACGCTGAAAGTGCAGGAAGCCCGAGCGCAATATCGGGTTACCGACGCCGACCGCTACCCGCAATTGAACGGTGACGGCAGCACCACCTATGGCGGCAAGCTCAAAGGCGACACCACCACCAGCAGCGTTTATGCCGCTGGCCTGAATCTCAGCTATGACCTCGACTTCTTTGGCCGGTTGAAAAACCTCAGCGAGGCCGACCGGCAGAACTTCTTCGCCAGCGAAGAGGCGCGGCGTGCGGTGCATATCCTGTTGATTGCTAACGTTTCACAAAGCTACTTCAACCAGCGGCTGGCGGCAGCGCAGTTGCAGGTGGCCAACGACACCTTACAGAACTATCAGCAGTCTTACGCCTTCGTTGAAAAACAGCTGCTGACCGGAAGCACCACCGTGCTGGCGCTGGAGCAGGCGCGCGGGATGATCGAGAGCACCCGCGCCGATATCGCCAAACGTCAGGGCCAGCTGGCGCAGGCCAATAACGCCCTGCAGCTGCTGCTCGGCAGCTACCAGCATCTGCCGGATGATAGCGCCAGCAGCGCCATCGATCTGCAAGGCGTCACTCTGCCGCCATCGCTCTCCTCAGCGATCCTGCTGCAGCGGCCGGATATTTTAGAAGCGGAGCACAGCCTGCGGGCGGCCAACGCCAACATCGGCGCCGCGCGGGCGGCCTTCTTCCCGTCGATCACCCTGACCAGCTCGCTCTCCGGCAGCAGCAGCGAACTCTCCAGCCTGTTTAACGCCGGCAGCGCGATGTGGAACTTCATCCCCAAAATCGAGCTGCCGATTTTCAACGCCGGGCGCAACCAGGCCAACCTCGATCTGGCGGAGATCCGCCAGCAGCAGCAGGTGGTCAACTATGAGCAAAAAATTCAGTCCGCCTTTAAAGAGGTGGCCGACGCGCTGGCCCTGCGCCAGAGCCTGGCCGATCAGATTGCCGCGCAGGAGCGTTATCTCGCTTCACTAAATATCACCCTGCAGCGCGCCAGCGCGCTCTATCGCCACGGCGCGGTCAGCTACATCGAAGTCCTGAGCGCCCAGCGCGACATTTTTACCACCCGACAAACCCTGCTGGAACTCAACTATTCCCGTCAGGCAAATGAAATCACCCTGTTCACCGCCCTCGGCGGCGGCTGGATGGAATAACCCAAGGAGTCCCGATCATGAATTCACTCTCTAAAGTCGCCCTGTTCACTCTGATTTCTGGCACGGTGTTCGCCGTCCAGGCCGCCGACCCGCATGCCGGCATGGCGATGCACGAACAACCCGCCGCCACGCAGACGCAAAGCATCAGCGGCAAAGGCGTCATTAAAGCTATTGATATGGATAGCAAAAAAATCACCATCGCCCACGAAGCCATCCCGGCGGTGAACTGGCCGCCGATGACCATGCGCTTCACCATCACCCCGCAGACGCAGCTCAACAATGTGAAGAATGGCGACAGCGTGGACTTCACCTTCGTTCAGCAGGGCAACCTGTCGCTGCTACAGGATATTCGCGCCAACTAATGGCCCGGCGACGGTAAGCCCCTCAACGACTAAATGGACGACACATGGCATCCCTGACACTGAAAAATACGGCGCTGATCCTCGGCAGCATGGTGATTGGCGGCGCGCTTACCGCGACGCTGTACGCCCGATGGGCACCGACCCACTCTGCCGCTCCGGCGGCCGAGCAGCAGCGTAAAGTGCTGTTCTGGTACGATCCGATGTACCCGAACACCCGCTTCGATAAACCGGGTAAATCGCCGTTTATGGATATGGATCTGGTGCCGAAATACGCCGATGAGGAGAGTACCGCCGCCGGTGCGCCGGGGGTGCGTATCGACCCGACGCAGACCCAGAATCTCGGCGTAAAAACCGCCGCGGTCACCCGCGGGCCGCTGCGCTACGCTCAGACCTTCCCGGCCAACATTAGCTATAACGAGTACCAGTATGTGATTATGCAGGCGCGGGCGGCGGGCTTTATCAATAAAGTCTATCCGCTGACCGTCGGCGACAAAGTGAAACAAGGCGCGCCGCTGCTCGACCTGACCATCCCGGACTGGGTGGAAGCGCAGAGCGAATATCTGTTATTGCAGGAGACCGGCGGCACCGCCACCCAGGTTGAGGGGATCCTCGAACGCCTGCGCCTTGCCGGAATGCCGGATGACGATATCCGCCGCCTGAAAGCCACGCGTAAAATCCAGACCCGCTTTACCCTCAAAGCGCCGATCGATGGCGTTATTACCGCCTTCGATCTGCGTGCCGGAATGAACATCGCCAAAGATAATGTAGTGGCGAAAATTCAGGGCATGGACCCGGTGTGGGTCAGCGTGGCGGTGCCGGAATCCATCGCCTGGCTGATTAAAGACGCCTCGCAGTTCGCCATTCAGGTTCCCGCCTGGCCGGGCAAAACTTTCAGCATCAGCAAATGGACCCTTCTCCCCAGCGTCGATAGCGCCACCCGCACTCTGCAGCTGCGCCTGCAGGTCAACAACCCGGATGAAGCGCTGAAGCCGGGGATGAATGCCTATCTGCAACTAACCAGTGAAAGCGAACCGATGCTGCTGATCCCCTCCAAAGCGCTGATCGACAGCGGCAGCGAGCAGCGAGTGATTACCGTGGATAATGAGGGCCGCTTCGTGCCGAAACGCGTGCAGGTATTCCATGAGTCCGCTGGCGTCACGGCCATTCGCAGCGGGCTGCAGGAGGGTGAGAAAGTCGTCGCCAGCGGCCTGTTCCTGATCGACTCGGAGGCCAATATCGCCGGTGCGCTGGAGCGCATGCGTGCGCAGGCTCCCGGTACCGCGGCTCCTGCCGCCCACGCGCACTGAGGAACGGAACCATGATTGAATGGATTATCCGCCGTTCGGTGGCCAACCGCTTCCTGGTCATGATGGGGGCACTGTTTCTCAGCATCTGGGGCACCTGGACTATCGTCCATACCCCGGTAGACGCCCTGCCGGATCTCTCTGATGTACAGGTGATCGTCAAAACCAGCTATCCGGGGCAGGCGCCACAGATCGTCGAAAATCAGGTCACCTGGCCGCTGACCACCACCATGCTGTCGGTACCCGGCGCCAAAACGGTGCGCGGCTTCTCGCAGTTCGGCGATTCCTACGTATATGTGATATTTGAAGACGGCACCGATCCCTACTGGGCGCGCTCGCGGGTGCTGGAGTATCTCAACCAGGTGCAGGGCAAACTGCCCGCCGGGGTGAGCGCCGAAATGGGCCCGGACGCCACCGGCGTCGGCTGGGTCTTCGAGTACGCGCTGGTCGACCGCAGCGGCAAACACGACCTTGCCGAACTGCGCTCGCTGCAGGACTGGTTCTTAAAATATGAGCTGAAGACCATTCCTAACGTCTCGGAAGTGGCGTCGGTGGGCGGCGTGGTCAAGGAGTACCAGATTGTCGTCGACCCGATGAAGCTGACCCAGTACGGCATCAGCCTCGGCGAAGTGAAATCGGCGCTGGACGCCTCTAACCAGGAGGCGGGCGGATCTTCCGTCGAACTGGCGGAAGCCGAATATATGGTGCGCGCCAGCGGTTATCTGCAGACCCTCGACGACTTCAAAAATATCGTGCTGAAAACCGGTGACAACGGCGTGCCGGTCTATCTCGGCGACGTCGCGCGGGTGCAGATCGGCCCGGAGATGCGCCGCGGTATCGCCGAGCTTAACGGCGAAGGCGAAGTGGCCGGCGGCGTGGTGATCCTGCGCTCCGGCAAGAACGCCCGCGAAGTGATCTCCGCGGTCAAAGCAAAGCTGGCGTCGCTGCAAAGCAGCCTGCCGGAAGGGGTTGAAGTAGTCACCACCTACGACCGCAGCCAGCTTATCGACCGCGCCATCGACAACCTCAGCCACAAGCTGCTGGAAGAGTTTATCGTCGTCGCGCTGGTCTGCGCCCTGTTCCTGTGGCACGTGCGATCGGCGCTGGTGGCGATTATCTCACTGCCGCTCGGCCTGTGCTTCGCCTTTATCATGATGCATTTCCAGGGGCTCAACGCCAACATCATGTCGCTGGGCGGGATCGCGATTGCGGTGGGGGCGATGGTCGATGCCGCCATCGTGATGATTGAGAACGCCCATAAGCGGCTGGAGGAGTGGGAACATCAGCACCCGGGAGAGAAGCTCAGCAACGACACACGCTGGAAAATCATTACCGAGGCCTCGGTGGAGGTCGGCCCGGCGCTGTTTATCAGCCTGCTGATCATCACTCTGTCGTTTATCCCGATTTTCACCCTCGAAGGCCAGGAGGGCAAACTGTTCGGTCCGCTGGCCTTCACCAAAACCTGGTCGATGGCCGGGGCGGCGCTGCTGGCGATCGTGGTGATCCCGATCCTGATGGGCTTCTGGATCCGCGGCAGGATCCCGGCGGAGAGCAGCAACCCGCTGAACCGCTTTTTGATCCGTATTTACCACCCGCTGCTGCTGAAGGTGCTGCACTGGCCGAAGACCACCCTGCTGATCGCGCTCCTGTCGATCCTGACGGTGATTTGGCCGCTTAACCGGGTCGGCGGCGAGTTTCTGCCGCAGATCAACGAGGGCGATCTGCTGTATATGCCGTCAACGCTGCCGGGGATCTCCGCTGCGCAGGCGGCGGATATGCTGCAGAAAACCGATAAGCTGATCATGACGGTGCCGGAAGTGGCCCGGGTGTTCGGCAAAACCGGCAAGGCCGAAACCGCCACCGACTCGGCACCTCTGGAGATGGTAGAGACCACTATTCAGCTTAAGCCCCAGGATCAGTGGCGGCCGGGGATGACCATGGAGAAGATCGTCGAGGAGCTGGATAAAACCGTGCGCCTGCCGGGGCTGGCGAACCTGTGGGTGCCGCCGATCCGCAACCGCATCGACATGCTCTCCACCGGCATTAAGAGCCCGATTGGCATTAAGGTTTCCGGCACTAACCTGGCTGATATCGACGCCATCGCCGAGCAAATTGAAGGGGTGGCGCGCACCGTGCCGGGCGTCACGTCGGCATTAGCCGAGCGGCTGGTCGGCGGGCGCTACCTCAACATTGATATTCAGCGCGAGAAGGCGGCCCGCTACGGGATGACCGTCGGCGACGTGCAGCTGTTCGTCTCGTCCGCCATCGGCGGCGCGATGGTTGGCGAGACCGTGGAAGGCGTCGAGCGCTACCCGATCAACATCCGCTACCCGCAGAGCTATCGCGACAGCCCGCAGACCCTGCGCCAGCTGCCGATCCTCACCCCGCTGAAGCAACAGATCGTTCTCGGCGACGTGGCTGAGGTGAAAGTGGTCACCGGACCATCGATGCTGAAGACCGAGAACGCCCGCCCGACCAGTTGGATCTACATCGACGCCCGGGATCGCGACATGGTGTCGGTAGTGCACGATCTGCAGCAGGCCATCGGCAAGGAGGTGAAGCTGAAGCCGGGCATTAGCATCTCCTACTCCGGGCAGTTTGAGCTGCTGGAGCGCGCCAATCAGAAGCTGAAGCTGATGGTGCCGATGACGCTGATGATTATCTTCGTGCTGCTGTATCTGGCGTTCCGCCGCGTCGGCGAAGCGCTGCTGATTATCACCAGCGTGCCGTTCGCCCTCGTCGGCGGGATCTGGTTTCTCTACTGGATGGGGTTCCATTTATCGGTAGCCACCGGGACCGGCTTTATCGCCCTGGCCGGGGTGGCGGCGGAGTTTGGCGTGGTGATGCTGATGTACCTGCGCCACGCCATCGAGGCCGAGCCGTCGCTGGAAAATCCGCAGACTTTCAGCGTCGATAAGCTCGACGAGGCGCTGTACCAGGGGGCGGTGCTGCGCGTACGGCCGAAGGCGATGACCGTAGCGGTGATTATCGCCGGCCTGCTGCCGATTTTATGGGGTACCGGCGCCGGGTCGGAAGTGATGAGTCGCATCGCCGCGCCGATGATTGGCGGGATGATCACCGCTCCGCTGCTGTCGCTGTTTATCATTCCGGCGGCATACAAGCTGATGTGGCTGTCCCGGCATCGGAGCAAGCGTAGCGAATAGTCCGCCGCGTTTACGCCGGTCCGGGAAATTGGCTATAGTGGCGCCATTCTTCTGGCCGGCATGAACGTCCCTATGAATCTGAACCTGGTATGTTATTCCCTGCTGCTGCTCACCGCCGTGGGCAGCGCCCTGCTGCCCTACCCGCTGGCGATGTGGTTTTTACTGAGCAGTCTTCTGACATGGCTTATCTATGGCGCCGACAAGCTGGCGGCGCGCAAAGCCTGGCGCCGGGTGCCAGAGACCACGCTGCTGGTGCTGGGCCTGGCGGGAGGCTGGCCGGGGGCCATCCTCGGCCAGCAGTGCTTTCGCCATAAAACGCAAAAGCAGCCCTTCCGGCGGTGGTTTTTCGTCAGCGTGGCGCTGAACGTGGCGGCGCTGGCCGGGCTGTTCGTGGTTTATACCCACCTGCTCAGCCGCTAAGGGGCGAGGCTAGCGCGGCGTCTGGCGGATCCACACCAGGCGATCGACGTCAAAGCCCAGCTCGCGCGCGGTATTCAGGTAATCCTGCTTCACCGCCGCCGGAATGGTGGGGGTGCGCGACAGGATCCACAGATAGTCGCGGTTGGGGCCGCTGACCAGCGCGTACTGGTAGTCGTCGTCCAGGCGGATCACGTTATAGCCGCCGTAGAATGGCCCGAAGAACGACACCTTCAGCGCCGCGGTGGTGGGGGCGCCGGTGAAGTAGGCTTTTCCGTCGCTCTCATTCCAGCGTTTTTTGACCGGGTCATAACCGCGATTGACGACGCTGATCCCTCCGTCGCTGCGGGTGCCGTAGGTGGCGGTCACCTGCTCCAGGCCTCGCTCGAAGCGATTCTCCAGGCGGGCGACCTCATACCATTTTCCGAGGTAACGGCTGGCATCAAACCCGCTAATCGGCTGAACGCCCTTCGGCGGTGTGGGCGATTTGCAGGCCACCAGGGTCAACGCGATAGCGACGCCAGTGACAACAGGCCATAGCTTCATGAGAACTCCTTTCATTTACGCGGTTGGGGGAAAGTGTAGTGCAAAGCCGCTACACTTCACGCCAGCCGCCGTGATTCGTAGTATATTGAGAATATTCTTTGTTAACAGGTGGCCTCCATGCCTTACTCCATCGGCGAATTTGCCCGACTTTGCGGGATAAATGCGACCACGCTTCGCGCCTGGCAGCGCCGCTATGGCCTGCTCAAGCCGCTGCGCACCGATGGTGGTCACCGTCAGTACAGCGATGACGACGTCCAGCAGGCGCTGAAGATCCTCGACTGGGTGAAAAAAGGGGTACCGGTCAGCCAGGTGAAGCCCCTGCTGTCGCGCCCCGGCGCGCGGCGCACCAACAACTGGTTGACGTTGCAGGAGACCATGCTGCAGCGGCTGAAAGAGGGAAAAATCGAGTCCCTGCGCCAGCTGATCTACGACGCCGGGCGCGAATATCCGCGCCAGGAGCTGGTCACCGAAGTGCTGCGTCCGCTGCGCAGCCAGGTCTCCGCCAACGTGCCGGCCATCATGACGCTGCGCGAAATTCTCGACGGCATCATCATCGCCTATACCTCGTTTTGCCTCGAAGGCGACAAGAAGGCGCCCGGGGACAACTTTCTGATCACCGGCTGGCACCTGACCGACGCCTGCGAAATCTGGCTTGAGGCGCTCAAACGTACCGGCCAGGGCCATCGCATCGACGTTCTGCCGGTGCCTCCCGCCGCCCTGGCGCCGGAGATTTTTCCCCAGCGCAACTGGCTGCTGGTCACCAGCGGCAAACTTTCCGCCGCCCGCCAGAGGCAGGTCGAACTCTGGCAGCAGCAGGTCGTCTCCCTCGAGGTAATTCCGCTCTAACTCCCTGTTTTAACTTACCCCACTCTCTGTTCCGCCAGCGCCCGGTGGCGCGGCGGGCGCACGCTTGCCTTTTGCAACACACGCGATTTTCACCCCTTAAAACACCAATCATAACAACATGATTTTTAACACAAATAAAATATATTTTTCTACAAACTTGGACAAATAATTTTATTTGTGTAAGTTTTAAGTATGCCATTACGCTACCGTATCTAGCCAGGATGTGATCCATGAGCACCTCGCCGTCTGTGATTCGTCGTTTCGTTGAGTACTACGCCGGGCTGGATGCGCAGCCGCCCGCGGCGCTGGCCGCGCTGTACCATCCGGACGCGACGCTGAGCGATCCTTTTGGTCAGCATCAGGGGCTGTTCGCCATCCAGCGCTACTTTACCCATCTGCTGGCCAACGTGGAGCAGTGCCGGTTCACCATCGACACGCCGCTTTGCGACGGCCAGCGGTTCGCCGTGACCTGGACCATGCACTGGTCGCATCCGCGCATTGCCGGTGGAGAAACGCTGGCCCTGCCGGGGTGCTCGGTGGTGGACATCGCCGGGGAGCAGGTTCTCCATCAGCGCGACTACTACGACGCCGGGGAGATGATCTACGAGCATCTTCCCCTGCTGGGCTGGGCGGTGCGCGGCGTGAAGCGGAGGGTGCGCTCATGATGACGGTGCTTATCACCGGCGCCAGCTCCGGGATCGGCGCCGGTCTGGCGAAATCCTTCGCGGCGGATGGCCATCTGGTTATCGCCTGCGGGCGAGATGCTTCGCGCCTGTCGGCGCTCCAGCAGTTCAGCCCCAACATCAGCGGGCGCCTGTTCGATATGACAGACAGGGACGCCTGTCGCCAGGCGCTGACGGGCTGTTTTGCCGACCTGATCATTCTCTGCGCCGGCACCTGCGAATACCTCGACCACGGGCAGGTGGATGCCGCCCTCGTGGAGCGAGTGATGGCCACCAACTTCCTCGGGCCGGTGAACTGCCTGGCGGCGCTGCAGACGCAGCTGGAGGCAGGCGATCGGGTGGTGCTGGTCAGCTCCATGGCGCACTGGCTGCCCTTCCCGCGCGCGGAAGCCTATGGCGCCTCCAAGGCAGCGCTGACCTGGTTTGCCAACAGTCTTCGTCTGGACTGGGAGCCCAAAGGGGTCGCCGTCACGGTGGTCTCTCCGGGCTTCGTCGACACCCCGCTGACGCGTAAAAACGACTTCGCCATGCCCGGCCGGGTGAGCGTGGATCGGGCGGTGGCGGCGATCCGCCATGGCCTGGCGAAGGGCAAAAACCACATCGCCTTCCCCACCGGTTTCAGCCTGGCCCTGCAACTGCTGGCCAGCCTGCCATCGGGTATCCAGCGCCTGCTGTTGCGCAGGATGGTGCGCTCATGAACATCGCCATCATCGGCAGCGGCATCGCCGGGCTGACCTGCGCCTGGCGGCTGGCCGGACACCATCAGGTGACGCTGTTCGAAGCGGGCGCCACGCCGGGCGGCCACACCGCCACCGTGGATGTCGCCACGCCGCAGGGTACCTGGGCCATCGATACCGGATTTATCGTCTACAACGATCGCACCTATCCGCGCTTTATGGGCCTGCTCAGCGAGCTGGGGATCGACGGGCAAAAAACGCAGATGAGCTTCTCGGTTCACAACCCGACCAGCGGCCTGGAGTACAACGGCCACAGCCTTACCTCGCTTTTCGCCCAGCGGCGCAATCTGCTGAAGCCAGCCTTCTGGGGGCTGCTGAGCGAGATCGTCCGCTTTAACCGGCTGGCGAAACTGGCGCTGACCGAGGCGCTGGATCCGGGGGCAACGCTGGAGAGCTTCCTCGCCCGCCACCGCTTCAGCCCCTTCTTCGCCCGCCACTATATTCTGCCGATGGGGGCGGCCATCTGGTCGTCGTCGCTGCAGGAGATGCGTCGCTTCCCGCTGCCGCTGTTTTTGCGCTTCTTTGAACACCACGGCCTGCTGGATATTCGCGATCGCCCGCAGTGGTACGTGGTGCCCGGCGGTTCCCGGGAGTACGTTCGCGCCCTGCTCGCCAGGCTCGGCGATCGTCTGGATCTGCGGCTCAACGCGCCGGTACAGCAGGTGGAGCGTCACCCGACGGGGGTCACCCTGCGGCTGGCGTCCGGGGAGGCGCATTTTGACCAGGTGATTTTCGCCTGCCACTCCACGCAGGCCCTGGCGATGCTGGCGGCGCCCACCGACTCCGAACGCGAAGTTCTCGGGGATATCGGCTGGCAGCGTAACGAGGTGGTGCTGCACAGCGATCCGCGCTGGCTGCCGGAGCGCCAGCGTGCCTGGGCCAGCTGGAACTATCGCCTGAGCGACGGGGATCGGGCCCGGGCCTGCGTCACCTACAACATGAATATTCTCCAGGGGCTGCCCGCAGACGCGCCGCTGTTCTGCGTCACCCTGAACCCGGACGCGCCGGTGGACGATCGCTATGTCTGGCAGCGCTTCGTCTATGAGCATCCGCTGTTTAACCCGCAAAGCTGGTCTGCCCAGCTGCGGCGCGAAGAGATTAACGGCCAGCAGCGTAGCTGGTACTGCGGGGCCTACTGGTACAACGGCTTTCATGAGGACGGGGTGCGCAGCGCGCTCGACGTGGTGCAGGGCATCGCCGCGGCGGAGGGCAACTGAGATGAACAGTTGCCTCTATCAGGGCGTCCTGCGCCACCGTCGCCTGCAGCCAAAGACGCACCACTTCGTCTACCGCCTGTTTATGGCCTGGCTCGACCTCGACGAACTGGACAAGCTGCCTGAGGCAGGTATCCGCCGCAACCGCCTGGCCGCCGCCGCCTGGTTCGACGCCGATTATCCGCTGGGCGCGCCGCTGAAGGCCCAGGTGCTGAACCGGCTGGAGAGCCTGACCGGCTGCCGCCCGGCGGGCCGCGTGATGCTCCTGACCCAGCTGCGCTACTTCGGCTTCCATTTTAATCCGGTCAACTTTTACTACTGCTATGACGAAGCCGACACCCTGCGCTGGGTGCTGGCCGAAGTGCGAAACACGCCGTGGAATGAGCGTCATTACTACGCGGTGGACGGCCAGCAGGCGCGCCCGCTGGAGAAGGCCTTTCACGTTTCGCCGTTTAACCCGATGGACATGGTCTATCACTGGCGCTTCAACGCGCCCGGCAAAACGCTGCACATGCATATTGAAAACCATCAGGCCAGCAAGGTGTTCGACGCCACGCTGGCCCTGAGCCGCGTGCCATTGACCCGCGCCAACCTGCGTGGGCTGCTGCTGCGTCTGCCGCTGATGACCCTGAAAACCGTCCTCGCCATCTACTGGCAGGCGCTGCGGCTGTGGCTGAAGCGCGTGCCGCTGTACAACCATCCTGTCAGCAGGAGTGAACGCTCATGACCGATCCCGTCTTTGCGCTTGAACCCGATGTGCCGCGCAACGTGCGGCTCGCGCGCTGGCTGCTTTTTCGTCTGTTGAGCGGCCTCCGCGAAGGCTCGCTCACCGTGCGCGAAGGGGCACAGACTTTTCATTTTGGCGACCCCGCCGCCGCGCTGCGCGCCGAGGCGCGGGTCTGCACGCCGGAGGTGTACTGGCGTCTGCTGACCGGCGGCAGCCTCGCGGCGGCCGAGGCCTGGATGGACGGCGACTGGGAGAGCCACCAGCTGACGGCGTTGCTGCAGATCCTCGCGCGCAACGGCGAGGTGCTGGGACGTCTGGAACGCGGCTTTCGTCTGCTGGGCAAGCCCGTCGCCCGCCTGCACCACTGGACCCGCCGCAACACCCGCGCCCAGGCGCGGGAGAATATCGCCGCCCATTACGATCTCGGCAACGAATTTTATGCCCACTTTCTGGATGACGACCTGCTCTACTCCAGCGCGTTGTTTACCGATGACCAGCAGGATCTGACCCAGGCCCAGCGGGCCAAGATGGCGCGCCTGTGCGACCAGCTGGCACTCACTCCCGGCGATCATCTGCTGGAGATTGGCACCGGTTGGGGGGCGCTGGCCGAGTACGCCGCCCGCCATTACGGCTGCCGGGTCACCACCACCACCCTTTCCCGGGAGCAGCACCGCTGGGCTACCGAGCGCATGGCCCGCGCCGGGCTGCAGGATCGCGTCGAGGTGCTGCTCTGCGACTACCGCGATCTGCGCGGCGAGTACGACAAACTGGTGTCGGTGGAGATGATTGAGGCGGTGGGCCAGCGCTACCTCCCGGCCTTCTTCCGCACCTGCCAGGCGCGCCTGCGCCCGGGCGGCAGAATGGCCCTGCAGGCGATCACCATCCAGGATCAGCGCTATCGCGACTACAGCAAAAGCGTCGATTTTATCCAGCGCTACATCTTCCCCGGCGGCTTTTTGCCCAGCATCACCGCAATGAGCGAGCTGATGACCCGCCATACCGATTTTGTGGTGCGCAACCTGTTCGACATGGGCCCGGACTACGCCCGCACCCTGGCCCACTGGCGGCAGCGTTTTACCCACGCCTGGCAGGATATTGAAAAGCTCGGCTTTGATGAGCGCTTCCGCCGGATGTGGCTCTACTACTTCGGCTACTGCGAAGCCGGATTTAACGCCCGCACCATCAGCGTGGTACAGCTCACCGCGGAGCGGGTATGACACGCCCGGCGCAGCACCTGCTGATGGCCCTCGCGTTCGATGTTTACTGGACGCTGGTGGTGATGTTGCGCGAGCGCGGTCTGCTGATCTGGCTGACGCTGGCCATTTTCGCCTGGCTGCGGTTGCCGGCGGCCAGTCGTCCACCCGCCCTGCTGTTGGCCGCGGCGGGCTGCGGCCTGGACGCCTGCTGGGCGCTGGCGGGACTGATCGATTTTCGCGGCGACAGCCTGCTGCCCCTGTGGATGGTGGCCCTGTGGCTGATGTTCGCCGTCGTCTGGACCCGGCTGACCCGCACCACGACGCTTCCCGGCTGGGTGCTGGCAACGGCCGCCACCGTCGGCGGCCCGGTGGCCTACCTGCTCGGCGCTCGCCTCGGCGCCATGAGCCTGCTGGTGCCGATGGCGCTTGCCGTGGCCGCCATGGCCTGCGGCTGGCTGGTGCTCATGCTGTTATTCCATCTGGGGATGGGGAGGCGAAAATGAGATTCGCCCTGTTACTGCTGTGGCTGACCACCCTCGCTCCGGCGGCCCACGCCGCCGACTGGCTGACGTGGCGCCGCGTCGGCGAGGCGACCCTCACCTGGGGGCCGTTCACCGTCTATCACTCGCAGCTGCGCACGCCCAATGGCCGGTATGACGGTCCGCAACAGGATCGGGCGCTGATCATCACCTACCAGCGCGACATCGATCGCGAGGCGCTGGTGGACGCCACCCGCGACCAGTGGCAGGCGCAGGGCATTCTGCAGCAGGAGCCGCGCAGCGAAGCCTGGCTGCGCATGCTGCAGGGGATCTGGCCGGATGTTGCGCCGGGCAGCCAGCTGGCGTTCGTGGTCAGCGGCGGCGAGGGGCAGTTCTGGTACCGCGCCAGCGCCGCGCAGACCGCCTTTATCCCGCTCGGCCCGCGCCAGTCGGCGGCGTTCAGCACTCGTTTTCTCGCCATCTGGCTCGATCCGCGCACCACTTATCCCGAACTGCGTCAGCAGTTGATCGGAGGTACACCATGAAACGCATTCTGACCCTTGGCCTGGCGCTGCTGATGCTGATCCTCGCCGGCTGCAGCACCGAGGTCACGGAGTACCGGCAGCAGCAACCCGCCCTCGACATCTTTCACTATTTTCAGGGGCGAACCGAGGCGTGGGGGATGGTGCAGGATCGTAGCGGCAAGCAGCTGCGCCGCTTCCATGTAGCGATCGATTGCGACGTCGTCGGCGACACCCTGACCCTCCATGAGCGCTTTGTCTATGACGATGGCGAGAAGCAGCAGCGGGTGTGGCGCATTCGCCGCACCGGCGATAACCGTTACCAGGGCACCGCCGGGGACATCGAAGGCGTGGCCATCGGCCAGGCGGCAGGCAATGCCTTTCACTGGCGCTACAGCATGAACGTCGAGGCCAGCGGCAGCCGGTGGCTGCTGCACTTTGACGACTGGATGTTCCTGCAGGACGGCAGCCATTTGTTTAACAAAACCGAGATGAAGAAATTCGGCATTACGGTCGCCACCGTGACCCTTTTCTTTACCCGAACCACAGCAGAAGAGAGGACAGCGCCATGAACACGCAACCTGTCATTGGGATCAGCGGATGTTTAACCGGCTCAGCCGTGCGATTCGACGGCGGGCATAAGCGTATGGGCTTTGTGATGGATGAGCTCGCGCAGTGGGTGGCGTTTAAACCCGTCTGCCCGGAGATGGCGATCGGCCTGCCCGTTCCCCGCCCGGCGCTCCGCCTGGTGCAGACCCCGGTCGGGGAGATCCGCATGCGCTTCAGCCACGCCCCGCACGAGGATGTGACGGAGAAGATGGCCGATTTCGCCAGCGCCCACCTGGCAACCCTGGGCGAACTGTCAGGCTTTATCGTCTGCGCCAAATCGCCGAGCTGCGGGATGGAGCGCGTGCGGCTGTATGACGAAAAAGGCAATCGCGGACGTAAGGAAGGCGTGGGGCTGTTTACCGGCGCCCTGATGGCGCGCTACCCGTGGCTGCCGGTGGAAGAGGATGGCCGGCTGCACGATCCGCTGCTGCGGGAAAATTTTGTCGAGCGCGTTTTCGCCCTGCATGAACTCAACGACCTGCGCGCCCGCGGCCTGAGCCGTCACGGCCTGCTGGCCTTTCACAGCCGCTACAAGCTGCAGCTGCTGGCTCACCACCAGGCGGGCTACCGGGAGATCGGCCCGTTCGTCGCCTCGCTGCATGAATGGGAGGATCTGGAGGCTTTCTTCGAGGTCTACCGCGAGAAGCTGATGGCGATCCTCAAGCAGCCCGCCTCGCGGAAAAACCACACCAACGTGCTGATGCATATTCAGGGTTATTTCCGCGACCAGCTCAACAGCCGCCAGCGCGGCGAGCTGCGGGAGGTGATCCTCAACTATCGCGCCGGGCTGCTGCCGATCCTCGCCCCGCTGACGCTGCTTAAGCACTATCTGGCCGAGTATCCGGATCGCTACCTGCAGGCGCAGAACTATTTTGACCCCTACCCGCAGGATCTGGCCCTGCGCCTGACGGTGAACTGAGGGGGACCAGGGCCAGCTGCCCGGCGGCGCTGTTGCTTGCCGGGCCTGGGGGGAAGGAGGTTTTCTGTAGGCCGGATAAGGCATTTATGCCGCCATCCGGCACTACCGCGGGTACGGCGCCTGACCGCCCGGCGGCGCTGCGCTTGCCGGGCCTACGTTGTGTGAGCCTGCGGGAAGGAACGTAGGCCGGATAAGGCGTCAGCCGCCATCCGGCATAAATGGAGCGCACCAGTCGTAGCCCGGCTAAGCGTAGCGCCAGCCGGGAACGCTCCTTCGACAACGCTATCGCATCAGAACCACGCCTCAAACATTCCACCGACGTTCAGCGAATCCAGCTGCTGGTCCTGGGTACCGTTAACCTTCGCGGTGTGCTCGTTGTCCACCTGACCGCCGGTCACATAGAAACGCAGCATCGGGCGGAACTCCGGCCCCATGCCGATGGCGATGTTCTGCGACAGCG
>NZ_PIBN01000034.1:0-11297 GCF_002806655.1 Klebsiella sp. K-Nf6
CAACTTCATCTGTTTTTTCTTTTTGGTTAACCTTGCCCGTAACGTCAACAAGACCTTCAATGGAAAATACTCCGTCCCCAATTTTTGAAACTTCAGGCTGCCTGGTCTTGGTAAGGTCTTCGGTTACCCACTTCGGATCCGTAGGGTCGCTAACCCCTTCAACATATTCGCCGCGCTCGGCGGCCAGAACCTGATTAGCGTCCGGACGTTGCTTTTGAGCCTCTTTTACCAGTTCGGCACCAACTGCTTTAATGTCGGAGGAGAGTGTTTCCAGTTTTGCGCTGCTATCCTCTCCGGCGATTACTTGGTTTGTTGCATCCAGTGTGACTGCAGCAGATGGAATATGTCCCGCCTTGGTAAGCGTCTCAGCGCTCGGGGTATCATGCTTATGTTCAGTCAGATTCGCGTTGATGTAGCCACGCAACCGATCTGGAAAAGGAGTTATTCCACTGGATGCTTCCCTGATCAGTGCAAAAATCGCTGCACGGGAATAATCAAGGATGCCTGGTGTGCTCCGTAATGCTGCAGACCATTCTTTAAATGGACTTTCTTTCTTCTGTACTATTTCCTTCGCGCGGCGGTGGACTGATGCCGGAAAATTATAGATGTCAAAATCCATAGGCATCGTTGCAAGAGCGATCTCTATATCCAGAGTATCCAGCGAATGCTGATAATCCGGATTGCGGTCAGTTTTGTTACCGCCGCCAGCATTGGCGCCGGCATCGGTTTTGTTTATTGAGGTGATATAGTTTCCAGCAGCCCATTCCTTTGTAAGGATCCCGCGGTCAATGTGCGACGTTTCAAGCCACAATTTGGCGAACTGAATTTGCTTGCCGAGCTCATGGCGTTTCCCCACAGGAAATACGCTCTTAAATGCACTGGTAAATTTCCACAGGCCAGGCATATCATATTTTTTAAGCTCCGGAATATTTTCTGCCGTCAGCAGCAGATTCTGCACAACGTGATTATCCGTATCCATTTCCATCGCTGAAAGGCGGTTACGATGAGGAATGCTAATGTGATACACGTGACGCTCGTCGGCCATATACTGGGCAAGCAGCTGCGTGCGGAATGACATTTCCGCCAGGTTGAAGAGTGCTTCTTCATTGTTCGAATAGTCCTCTTCATCGCTATTTGCAGGAGAGATATCGTTTTCTGGTTTACTGGAGGGCTGTGGTTCAGCAGCCGCTGGCGCAACGATTTTTTGCCATGTCAGCCCGTCTTCACCACCAAGCTCGTAGCGATCGCACCAGGTGTCATCCAGTACACCTTCTTCCGGTAAGTCATCAACGATGAGCCAGTTGGTGCGGATCGGCAGCTGATGGCTGGCGCCGCGGCCAACGTTAATTTCAGCGTCTTCCAGGATGTCCAGGATTTTGCGCTCGGCGCGAGAATCGGATTTAGCAGAGAACCAGCAGAAGAGACTTTTCGCTTCGTTTGCTTTTGCCTTCGCTTTAATGAGATACGGGTAGTTGTTCATTGCGTTTGGGCTCCTTTGGATTGTAAGATACCCGGCAGCTGATGGCAGCCGCCCTGGTGGTGGTCATTGGTCAAAACTCGATTCCGGAAAGCTTTGGTCGGCTGACCGGGTACTTAACCCGCCTTGCGCGGGTTTTGTGCTTTATGGGGCTGGCGAATCGGCCCGCAGCAGCTGTGATACGCGAACGTCGTCAAGCGCTCGCAGGATAGGCTCAAAAGTTTTATGGGCTGGCAGTTTAGATACCGCAGTGATCACTTCTGTAACGGTGATGTCATCGCCGCGGGGGCTATAACCACCACCTGGGCCACGCTGTGAAATTACCAGGTTACCCGCCCGCAGCTTTTTGAAGATCTGCTCAAGGTATGAAGTAGACAGCTTTGACTCTTTACTGATGGCCGTCAGTGAAACGGGCGAGCCGTCATAGAGCTTATTCAAAGTGGCGGCGGCCTGGACAGGTGCCAGAACGCGTTTCATTCCAAATTCCATAATCACTTCTCCGGCCGTAACGGCCATTGGTCAAAACTCGATTCAAAAACTCGCTGCAGGCTGTTGGTCGTCAGCCATGTTTTGTGCATTTCGGTAGGGGAGGCACTGGCCCTGTACTTTTTGTTCATCGGCGTTGCTGTTGCAACTGGCCTCTGATGGATAAACACCGATCAGAACATCAGAGCATTCACCAGTGAGAGCACAAACGCTGATGACAAGGGCAAACAGGGTATTCATGCCTCAGCCTCAGGGTTTCCTTTCTGCGCCAGCAAGTAACACAGCTGGCGTAGTCTCACCTCGAACCAGTTCAGGCGGGTCGCCTGGTTCCCGGTAGGTACTCGGGCAAAATCCTTCATAGTTATCTCCAGTTAACTCAGTATTAGGATGTGGTTTTGCAATGCGGCGCCGGGTGCCTCCCGGTGACGGCAGCCAGTTAACAACTACCGCCGACAACTTTTTCCCCACAACGTGTGAATAACCGCCATGTTTACTTTTTTAACTGTGTCGCGTGCGCATAGCCGCATTCACCGCATTGCAAACCCTGATTTTTTATTTTCACTACTTCGACGCGCTTCGTCGGTGGTGTCGTGACGCTGATCTTCACGATTGAGCTTTTTCACCCTGCAATTCACCACCACGAAGCGCGCAGGATTTCCATTACATTTCAGAAGAGGCGCAGTCTGCCGGCTTACCTGAAAGCGCCGCGGTAAACTCGCTGAAACTCAGCGCCTCCTCACCTTCAGAGAGGCTTTCGAAATAGTCTTCATATGCTTTATCCATACTCATTTCTTTCCCTTAAGGCCGGGCAGCCGAACGTTGAACCTGCTGCGATTGATATTGCTGTCATCTCATCCGGTGTTTCGTATGCCGCCGGCAGCTACTTCGTGGGCTTCCTGCCTCGATGACTTGCTGCGATGGAATTATTAAAGCATTGGTTTATGTTTGATGTCAACATTGGATTTATACAGATGCAAACTTTTGCTTTAATCGAGACAGGGGAGCTGTTGGAGTGATTGAGGCTGCGCGGCAGGCAAAAAAAACCGGCATTTGCCGGTTTCATGGGGTGAGATCAGAGATGTTAGTTAGTGTCGCTAGCCTTAAATCGACCACGGAGATATTTCTCAACATAATCATCGATTTCTTTTAGGCGGACTTCAAACGTATCAATCATTCTCTCTTGTTCAGCCTCAGGTAACTGCCTAAACAGACGTAACATTTTGCTCTCATTTGGCTTGAGGCCTGAATCTTCAGATACTTTCTCTCCAAGCAACCAAGTTACAGACACATTGGCAGCTTCCGCGAGGGCAATTGCGGACTTTTTACTGATTACTCCTTTCTTAAACCACCCATTCACCGCTTGAGGTGTAACTCCAGCAATGCGAGCCATATCCGCCTTGCTGATCCCTCTTTGAGTAATTTCTTCCAAACGAGCAATCAGTTGGTTGTTGAGTTCTTCAGTGTTTTTCATAAGCCCATTGTAAAGGTTTAGTTTATAGTCACAATAAATTAAAAATTTGCATTGAATATAAACCTATGCTTTATTATGCCTAACTTAACGAGGAGATAGATATGACAGCCCTTGATAACGCAATTCGAGTAGCTGGCTCAGCCAATAAATTTGCATCAACGCTTGGAGTAAGCGGCATGGCAGTAAGTCAGTGGAAAACAAAAGGTATTGTGCCTTCATCGCGAGTTTTACAGGTTTTTAATGCAACGGGCGTTACGCCTCATGAATTACGTCCTGATCTATATCCGAATCCGACGGATGGAATACCTAAGGAGTGACCATGCAAACCACCTCTTTTGAAAATCATACTCCGGTGATGAGTATGCAACTGAAAACGGAAAATCAGTATTTGCCCCGTCGGCGTGACGGCAAGAAATGCCGAGCCATTTTGGCCGCCGTTCAGGAATGGGAGTCCTCATTACCTGGGCGTGCGCAAGACCACGTCGCGCAGCTGGTGGCCGAACAGTGGGAGAAACAAAACGGGCGCGGTATCAGCGTCAATAAACAAAATCTGTATCGCTACCTGAAAAACGAGGGCGGTTCAGAGAAGTACACCAGTTATGTCATCCAGCTTTCGGCGGCGATCGCTGATGCAATGCCGATAGAGATCGCGCGCAAACATGGCCTAAAACATGGCTTAACTGAAACTGAGCTGGTGGCCAATGCAATCAAAGAATGCAGCGAAGCGCACCAGGCCAAGTTACTTGGCGCACCTCTGCAGAAACTAGAGCGTGAAATACGGGAAGCTGCAATTGCACTTTTTAACATGCTCCCTGCAGATGCGGCGGGACCACTACTGGCGAGCATCAGCGCCGTAGCGCCGCAGTTTTTCTAATCGAGTTTTGACAATGACCACCAGCACCAGCTGGTTAATAAGAGGTTTCAGATGGCCCGCATCAGAACAGTTAAACCTGAATTCTGGACAGATGAGAAGGTGGTGGAATGTTCAATTCCAGCGCGTCTCCTGTTTATCGGGTTGTTCAACTTCGCCAACGATATGGGATGCCTTGAGCGTTCGCCAAAACGGTTGAAGATGCAAATCTTCCCTGCGGACGCGCTCGATTGCGAACCACTAATACAGGAACTGATTACTCATGGATTACTCACTGAGTATTCAGTGAATGATGTCTGCTATTTGCAGATTAAAGGTTTCCTTAAGCATCAAAAAATAAACAGGCCTTCGGCCTCAAAAATACCTCTTCCGCCAGAATTCACTGAGTCTAAGGCAGGAAAGGAAGAAAAGAGAGCTCCTAATCAAGGAGGGCTCAGTGAGGACTCAGTGAATCCTCATGGAGGACTCACTGACGGAAAAGGAAGGGAAGGGAAGGGAAAAGGATCAAACCCCACTCTCTATGCGCAGGAGAGAAATTTTCCCCAGCAACCTCAGTATCTACCTGGAGTGGATATTCCGATCGGAAAATTCACCATGCACGACCTTTGGCTGCCGTCACAGGACTGGCCGCGACTGGCTGCTACCTGGGGTATAGCGCTTCCCGAACCGGCATACCTGCCTACAGAGCTGGCAGAGTTCATCGCGTACTGGAAATCCGAGGGGAAAGTGTTCACTCAGATTCAGTGGGAGCAGAAATTTGCCCGCAGCGTGATAAGTGCCAGAGCCAAATCTAAACCACAACCAGCAACCGGAGGTAATGGCCATGCAGGAATTCAACCAGCTAACACTGCATCCCGGGCAGTTCAGGAAATTCAGGCAGCCAGAGAGCGCTGGGAAAAGCAAAACGGACTTGCTGGCGGCGGATACGGCTTGGCGGCTATGGACGGTAATGGGGGAGATATTCTCGAACCGGTGGACCCAGAAGAACGGGGCGGCGCCCTCGGATATGTGGATTGCCCAGATTGGATCGATGAGTGATGCCCAGATTATGCTGGTCTGCAGGCAGTGTATGGAGCGCTGTGCGGCGGGAAACACATGGCCGCCGGATCTTGCTGAGTTCGTTGCGCTGGTGTCAGCCAGCGGTGCTAATCCATTCAATCTGACATCCGATGCAGTGATGGCGGAGTACAAACGCTGGAGAAACGAATCTTATCGATACTCGGGCAGCGACAAATATCCATGGAAACAGGATGTTCTGTATCACATTTGCATTGAGATGCGCAGAACCGGAGTTGAGAGGAACCTGACGGAGGGAGAGCTGAAAAAACTGGCAGAAAACTTACTCACGAAATGGACTAAACACCTGGCTAACGGGTTTTCGATTCCTCCGATTCGTCGGCAGTTGGCAGCACCGAGGCATCCAGCTGGGCCGACGCCAGCGCAGGTTCTGATGGAAGAGTACAAACGCCGCAAGGCGGCAGGTTTAACCAAGTAAACGAGTTTTGACCATGACCAAACAATCAAAAACCAAAGTAACCAAAGCACAGATGGTGCTTGCCATCGTTAGCCGGACGCCAGAATGCGTCCTGCAGGATGTCTGCGATGCGCTGGACTTGCAAGCCAGTACAGCAGGTAACTTGCTGCGGCAACTCCATGCCGCGGGAAAACTCCATCGTACCCATAACGGTTGCCAGTATGTCTACCGGGTTGTTGCAGGCGTTGAGGCTTCCGATGTTGCCCTGCCGCAGACTGCAACACCATTATCTGAAGAGGATGTGAAGAAAGTCCAGGACGCACTGGCCCTGGCGAAGACGCTGGAAGACAAAAAGCTGTGGCGCCGGGCTGCGACTGTTTACACATCGATGCTTGGGATGACTACAACAGCAAACGAACTCTGGTTGCTTGCCAAAATGCGTAACCGCTGCCTGCGCAAAGCGACGAGGTGCTGATTATGCCTAAAATGGAATCAACAGCAGCTGGTACGGGATGTCAAAGCTAAGTTTAAATATCCCGGGGTGAGGCAAAGCTGAGATGTCCGCTGAGTGCCAGGAGCGGACATTACTGACACAAACACAACCAGCAAATGGATTACCGGGCAGCCCGGGGGCGACATTTCCGGGAGACAATCAACTGGAAACATTTTAATGTGAGAGTTTATGCAGGTCACAGCGTATGTATTACCATATGCCATTGGAAGAATGATGCATGCTACCTTTGAGTGTGGAATAACCAGAAGCCTATTGCGCCGGAGGATGTCTTGCCATGTTGACCGATCTCAGCAGAGATGAAAGTAAAAGACTTGCGGCAATCGACTTGTTGAAAAATCCTGACAAGGGCCGGGATGATGCGTTAAAAAAATATACTCATCTAATATGCCAATTGCTGAACATGCCGATGGGCTTTGTTTCTGTTCTCGATGAAGAAAAGCAATACATCAAATCAGCCCAAAATGTTGCCGTCACGGAAATCAGCCTGAGCGAGGCATTTTGCGTACAGACCCAGGAACAGAGTAAGACATTCATTTGTCATGACACTCATCAGCACCCTACCTTTCGTGACTATCACGCGGTGAAAGAGGCTCCATTCATTCGCTTTTATGCAGGCTGCCCACTTAAAACCCAGGATGGAGTACCCATAGGTACCTTGTGTATCCTCGATACTCAGCCCAGGGAACTTTCAGACGAGCAGCTCGATCTTTTTGAAAAGATTGCAGGACTTATATCGGATTTTCTGGCCTCGTGGCACTCCGTCGGCTACCTCGATATAGTCACGCTATTACCAAACCGGCAGCGACTGCTGAAGGATATAGAGGTTTCAACTGAAGGCGCATTCAGGCTCGTCATTATTGATTGTATTGATATGCCATTAGCCTACGAAATGGCTCGCTCACTCGGTATGACTGCCGTAGAAAATCTACTTCGTAATATGGTCGCAGAGCTGCAGATCCGCCTGCCTTTAGAAGGGCCGCTCTACGCCGTGGCAGTTGGACGATTTGCCTTTTTTACCCATAAGGAAAAAACTCGGACATTAGAAGATATCTCTCAAAGCCTTCAGGGGATCCAGGCCAGGTTTACCCCTGAAGTTCCCCTTGATCTGGATATTCACATGGGTGACTCCGGGCTTTGCGATAAATCTCTGACATCGAATGAAATACTGCGCCGTGCAGTCAGCGCATTGCATGAAGGGATAAGTCAGGGGCGCCGGTTTACAGTTTATGATGACGCACTGGATAGCCGTAAGAAGACTGATTTCAGCCTTCTTACTGAAGTTAGACAAGCGCTACAAGAAAACCAGGGCTTATATCTGGTTTATCAGCCGAAAATCTCACTGGTGACAGGGCGTGTGACGGGAGCCGAAGCTTTGCTTAGATGGCAACATCCTAAAAACGGCGAAGTGTTGCCGGGTGTGTTTATTCCTCTGGTCGAAAAGACCAGCCTGATGCGTGAACTCACAGCATGGGTTATCGATCACACGATTGTGCAACTGAGTGCCTGGCAAAGCCGTGGAGTTTCTTTACCTGTGTCGATTAATCTGGCTGCCAGTGATTTTTCAAGACCAGATTTCTGCGATGAGCTGGAACAGAAAATGCTGGACGCGCGTCTGGATCCCGCCCTGCTGGGGGTGGAGTGTCTGGAAACCGAGAAGATGCTGGAAAGCCCCGCTGCACTTATCGGCCTGGACATGCTCAAACAACGCGGATTTAAAATATCTCTGGATGATTTTGGTTCCGGATACAGCAACATTAATTACCTGCGACAAATCCCGATGGACATCATCAAGCTTGACCGCTCTATTGTGAGTAAGGTTGCTGGCGACAATGCCAGCCGCATCATTGTTCGCAACGTTATCACACTCCTCAAGCAGCTCGACTATATCGTTCTGGCCGAAGGAGTCGAGGACGCCAGGACCGTTGATATTTTAAGAAGGCTGGGCTGCGATGAAGTTCAGGGCTATTTTTTTGCCAAACCGATGACCCCTGATGCTTTTGAAACCTGGTATCACGGCAGAGACGAAGCCTTAAAGTGAACGAGTATTAAGTAAATACGTATGCTCGCCTGCCCGTAATATACAAATAAGAAGGGAACTGGTCATCCTGACCTGCTCTCCATTGATTATCAGAGGCCGATGCTCGTCCTGCATCCGGGTAATCATGACAAATTCTCACTTCCGCTTCTCGCTCAAAGCAGCCTCTTAGAGACTTGCGTGCGGAAAGATTCGGGTTGCATTTGGGGATCGCAATGGACATCAATCAGCATCGAGGATGAATACGTGAATACTGGGCAGGTATGCCGGATACCCCCTCCCGCTCCACGGGCGGAAGGGGGTAAATAATAATGTCAGGCCGGTCTGCCCGCGAATAAAGAAGTCGCTATTTTTTTTGGGTGATTTTCGTCACTGAACCTGTTTGAGTTTTGTCCCCGACAGCGCCGTACATCGACACCACATAAACGGCGCCATCAGGCGCGGCAGTCAGGTGGTTTGGTGTTTCATCCATCGGAATATTAGCGACCAGTTTACCGTCCTTGTTCAGAACAGCAACGGTTCCACCTGCACGCGTGGCGGCGAAAACCTGAGACGTCACTGGATCCCAGACGACAGATACGCCTCCGGCACCAATATAAGTATCTGCGAGAACCTTACCGTCCGCATCAAGAACCACGACATTGTTCGTTTCCTGGGAAGCAACGTAAAGACGGCCAGTCGCCGGATCGCGAGTGATGTCTGTTGCCCCCTGCGCCTCAGGCACTTTCACCGTCGTGCTCTTACCCGTTTTGAGATCAATCCAACCTACCCATGGCGTATCACGGCTGACGCCGAAAAGTTTCCCTCCTGCACTGTCAAGGGCAAGATCGGTATTGTTAAACATGTTTTTGCCATGTTCCACTACGAACTCAAGTTGACCGATGTGTTCAAGTGATTTTGTGTCATATACCTCGATAAATCCGGTCAGCGCTGCACTGACATAGGCACGATTGTGGGCTTCATCAATAATAACATCGCGTGGATGTACAACAGACCCTTCGGGAAAGACTTTCACCACAGAAAGGGTCTTTGCGTCATAGACGGTCACCGTCTCGGCAAGCGTGTTCGTCGTCCATACATGGTTATGGGCATTATCAACACCGACTCCGAATACTCCAATCTGCTCTCCCTTTTTGTCTTTAGGCAGCGTCGCCTCCGCTTCGACAGCCAGCGTTCCTGCGTTCAGTCTCATCAGCCGGCTACCATCCTTCGGGCCGCGTGCAGAAGTCACGAAGAGCTTCCCATCGGCCGACACTGCCGACTGGTAAGCCCGCTCACCGACGGGAATTGTTTGCAGCCTGAAAGCCTCAGTGTTTTTCGGGGGAACAACCTTGGACAATTTCAACATAACCTGCGAAACGCTCGCGGGATTTTGCGTGATAACAGTGAGTGGATGAAGGCCTGTAGCAGCGTCGGCCGGAACGTTTAGTGGAATAGTGAGATTTCCCTTCTCATCGGCAGCCAATGGCTTCGGCGTAAGGACTTCAGCACCATTCAGCATGGTGACAGTCGCACCTGTTGGCAGGTTCTTAATCGTGATCACCGTGTGATCTCCGGGCTTAACAGGAACTTCCCGAGATCCGGCACGAATACTACCTGGAAAGGTCGTGGTGGCTGCTGCCCATTGACTATCGGCGTATGCCGTTACGACGGTTGATATTGTAATAGTGGAGGCCAACAGCACTGAACGGACTGAAATTGTTCTCATCTTATCTCCATAAACTGTATTGATGCTGCATCTCAATGCAGCCACAGATTATTCCTCACGTACTGAGTGTTACCTTCTGCTATGAGAAATATGTCTTGTTATGAGCATACTCAATATATCACGTTGATGTAAATGATTATCATTACTGTTTTGGTGGTATATGAATGCCAGGAGTTTGATGTTCAGCGAGCTGAGTTTAGGGGGATCGCATTGTGCCAAGTGCGGACGCTCAGGAATTTAGTTTCAGCCACTTTAAAAGCGAGGTAAGCGACTCGACAGGTCCAGCATGACTACCAGGTGAGCGGGTTTCATCCCAGGGCATTGCATCATCAGTGCAGAAGTCTCCTGCACATTCCATTTCAAGACGTTCGTCAATTAAACCAACATTACAGAAGCATGTGACCGGGTGTTGCCACTTGTGTACTGACCATCTTAATAAATTCGAGTGTACGCCAGAGGTAGCAACGTTTCTTATCAACGGTGTTGATCACCACAAAAATGACTGTATCCCTGTGATAGCGGATTTCGTCCTTTGTGGAGAAAAGATCAATCTAAACATGAGCATGGGTTAGCGAAAAGTGGCATTAAACGCTTGAACATTTAACCTAACAAGTATACTGTTTATTTATACAGTATTTGCATGAGGAGCTAGTTATGAAAGTGGAAATCATAATTGATCGCCAAAAAAAATTGCCGGATGGTGCTGTGCCTGCTCTGGAGAAGGAGCTACTGCGGCGATTGGATCAAAACTTTAATAACTGCAGTCTTGTGATTCGTCGGGCCAGCTCTGATGGGTTGACCGTGCTTGGTGGAATGGACGGAGATAAAAAACGTGTAGAGGAAATCCTGCAGGACACCTGGGAAAGCGCTGATGACTGGTTTTGTTAAGTTGATGTCCAGTGGCTTGCCTGGTTTATTTTGAGGATTTTGCTGTGAGTAAAAAACAAGAAATGCCGAACACCGGCTATGCAATTATCAGATGCAACGATGGGGTGATAGTTGCTCGTCTGACATCCTTTCCTGTGTGTGAGCGCGCTCTGATGTACCGGCGCGGCGACACTGTTTCGTTTATGCCTTTGCAGCCGGATGAGATCGTGGGGACTCTCTCTCTTTTTTCACAGATGATTGAAAAGGCTAAGTCTGGAGTTGGTTACCAGGTTCCCCCTGGTTCTGTTACAATCCCGTCATAGGCCTGAACAACCTATACCTGCTGCGTCGCGGAGAGAAACCATGACGCAAACCCCCGAAGTATCAAAATCCC
>NZ_PIBN01000035.1:0-8266 GCF_002806655.1 Klebsiella sp. K-Nf6
AGAAGAAGAAGAAGAAGAAGAAGAAGAAGAAGAAGAAGAAGAAGAAGAAGAAGAATTATTGACTTTTTAGAATATTTAAAGCAAAACACTCGAGATCATTTAAGAATAATTTCATGCTCATCTATGTATTGACATTAATTACTAATAATGTATCTTATCAAGATGTTTTAGTACCAATGGATGAAACCATGAACAATCTTAAATCTATTTCCAGAATATTTTCACCAATATTCCTTTTTATAATTATAATCATTCTTTCGATCATAGCTTGCACAAGAGAAGTTGGCTCCGACAATGATTCTATTATGTATGCTACAATTGTACAAGATAGCGTTAATGGTTTTTATAATTACTTACAAAAAGAACCAGGCTTTTGGTTGATTGTTTTCTTAAACAATACTTTCACCGGGGGAAGTATTGAGGCATTCTTTTTTATTTATTCATTCATCGCATTGTGTTTATGTTTCTATGGAATACATAAAGTTTCTCCAGCCCCCTATATTAGCATTATCATCTATCTTGCATTTTTCTTTATAATTCATGAGATGATGCAAATAAGAATAGCTTTCGCTGCTGGATTTATCTTTTTTACTTTTTATTACATTGTAGATAATCAAAGAAGGAAATCATTTTTTATAAGTGCAATAGCAGTAATTTTCCATTATTCAACAATAATTTCATTCCTTTTTTTCTTCTTAAGACCAAAACAAAAAATAACAAAAATATACTTAATCCTTCCTATTCTCGGTATGTTGTTTGGCTTACTTATCAATAACGTGCCATCGTTTAGCCAAGCATTTTTCAATCTAATGCCAACATTTATCAGCTATAAAGCGCAACTTTACTTTGACCTGAATACTGAAGGAGACCTTAAAAGAGTTACAGCAGTTGCAACGGGATTTGGAAGTCTAATTTATTATTCCTTATTATTTTTCATGTATTTCAGAGTTAATAATAAAGACTTATCATTATCATATTATCGCGCACTTAACTTTCTTTTAAAAATAACTTCATTACAGTTATTTCTAGGGTTTATATTACTTTTTAACGTTGAATTCTCGAATCGCATATTTACTTACATAGGTGTTTTAACATTCCCTTTATTACCAGCTTTCTTTTTTAATGAATTTAAAAAAGACTCAAGATTCATTGTTTTTATACCCATATTAATCTATTCACTCAGGCAGCTATACACTAGTTACAATAGTGTGTTTATCAATTAAATAACTCATAATGGAAAATTCAATGCACTTATATCCCCATGGGGTATAAGTGCATTTTTTAATTATTAATTGTTGCATTATGATTATGTCTTATAATGACAAAATGAAGTTTCATAATTATGTTATCATCCAGCGTACCGTCCCATCTACATTTAGATATTCTCCGCCATACTGATCGTGTTCCCTTATGAGATAGCCATGCGCAAAGCCCGATTCGTCGAACAAAAGATCATCGCAGTTCTTAAATCAATCACAGCAGAACGTACCGTTAAGCATGTCTGCAATGAAGCGAATATTTCCGAGCCAACTATTACAACTTCGAGAGCGACGTTCGGAGGCATATGATAAGTTGAAAGACCATGAGGATTAAAGCTGCCAGCTGAAACATGTGTTTTCAAGCCTGAGTCTCAAGTACCGGCTACTGTAAGAGGTAATAGACTACGCTTAGTTAACTATATGAACAAGCAGTTTGCTGTGAGCCTACATCAGGTGCGCAGGACATTGTCGTTGAGTTGGATGGTATTTCGTTATCAGCAAAATATGCGATGTGATGAGCCGGTGAGTATGGCGCTGAACATGGCGGTTGAATGCTATTTACTTTACTTCACGGATTAAAATTTATTTCAGACCCAACACAAGCAAGGAAGCAGCTGGAACCATAAAAAAGTTCACAGTATTACCGCCTTCTGCAACTGAATTCTCGACGTAAATAAAAACCACGCCTACCACTGCGTAGCCCAGCACCGCTGGTGACTACCGCGACGATGAATTTGAGCTGGTTAACCGACTTGATTCAAGATGGGTTGGTGTAAAGTATACGCGCCGGACCTTCACCTTGGTGAACAACTTTAACTGTAAAGCACGGGCGATAGAAATTCACCTGGATATCCCGACGCGGAGTTTAGTGAGGATGCTGGATAAAATCGGGATAAACCGCGAATAATTGATGAAACTGCTGAGGTACAACAGCCCGGAGCTAGGTCTCGCTGACGCTTGCACAACTGACAGAAGAGTATGGTAAGATGCTGGAATTCATTAGAGCAGATAAGCCAAAGCATAATATCTTTATCGGACGGAGTGAACTTAACCGGATGTACACGACACAAATGATGTTTAAGATAATTAAACGAAGTACGGGAACTTACAGAGCATTGGGCTAGCTGAATTTAACAGGTGCAGTTATAATTATTCTTTACTTTGAATAATAATTACAACGCACATACTTCACCGGTTATTAATGAGTTTTAAAAAAGAGGAATGTCGTCTTATGAATAATAATAACATATACGGTATAATTAACAAGCTTACTTTTTCTTTCCTCTTCAATAAATAGATAAAGAGTTAAAGAGTTAAAGAGTTAAAGAGTTAAAGAGTTAAAGAGTTAAAGAGTTATAAAGCTTTTGATGCATAAAAAAAGTAACAATAGAGTATTAACCGTTTTGTTTAGTTGGCATATTGTTGTTGCCGAAAATATTATAACGAATTAACGCTCTAAGCACCAGTTAATCTCTTATATCTAAAGATGAGTGTATCATAGCAGATAACACTCATCGCCTTCGATTGTCATGGCAAGCTATTTTTTATTTTTTTCATAAAAGGCAAATCCATCACATATCGATCTAAGAATTTTAAGATACACTTTTAAGTTATTGCTTAAAAGTGCCTTTAAAAATAATATAGACATAAAAGAAAAAATATTCATTATATATATACTTTTCCTTGTCGTAGTTACGGTCATTTCAAAGAACACTCTGTTTCTTATGGTGTGGTGTATTTTAAAATCTCCAGCACTGAATATAGGTGATGATAGTTTGCTAGTTTTGATTGCAGACCATGAATCATCAATATCCTTAATGAGACAGTTAGTTAATAAATATAACTTTATGCCTGCAGAAGATAGATCGTACGTATATTTCGTATCATCAAAATAAAGAATCATATCCTTCATTGGTCGCATGCCTTTATTCAATATAGCCTTCCTAGTCAACATACCGCCATATGGGCCACATGGCACGGGAACACATTCAACACTATCCTTCCCAAAATATTTTTTTTCATTTATACGAAATATTTTTAAAAAGTTATTTTTAAAATACTTTTTTAATGTGAATGCCATGAATGAATTTTCTTCACCGAGTAATACCTCTTTTCGTCTAGTTCTAATAAATTCCATATAATGAGGTCTATCCTCTCTTAATAAAAAGAATACACTCTTACGCTCAGATTCTTGAGATGCAATACTTATTGCACGCTGAATAGCCCCTTCTTCAAGAAGATTATCATCATCAAGGAATAGAACAAATTCATTTTTTGTATTGGATGCCAAATCCATTCCATGGCTAAAAGCGATAGCTGATCCTTCATTTTTATCATTAGTTGATATTGTAAACTGCACTGGGCTATATAGCGTAGGTAACTCATTAATTATTTCTTTACTTTCTACATCACTGCCATTATCAATAATTATCACATGATCACATCCGGAATTTATTGTTGAAGATACAACCGAACTTAATAAATGCCCTCTATTTGAATACGTTACAATGACAGTAGTATACGGTATCATAAAACACCAATCCTTTTAGAAAATAACACAACCAAACATAAAAGAAATAATTCGCTTAATGTTAAAGCCAATGAGGTTCCATGGTAGGAATATAAATATGAAAGAACAGTCGAACAAACAACATTAAAAATACCCGTTGCAATAACACACAGTGAAAATTGCTTTGAATAACCACATGACGTCATACCAAGTATCGCACAAACATAATTTAAGCCGCCAAATAAAAATGCTGGTGCCATAATTTTTAGACATGATGCAACTTCTACAGAAGATGTTCTGCCTATAACATGCCCGATAAAGTCAGAAAGATAAAATAACATCAACGATGCGGCAGTATAAGTTACTATGATGTGCCATTTATATTTTTGCGAAGATTTTTTGAAGAAACTCGGATCACCAGTGAATCCTTTTGCAAAAGATGGATACAAAGTATCCCCAATTACGTTCTGAACCATTTGTGCACTTCTAAGGATTCTCTCAGCAATGGAATATGCCCCTACTGCCGCAGTGCCTGCAAAGAAACCAAGAATCAGTACATTGAAATTCTTATACAAACCTGACGCTATTCTTGCGACAAATATTGAATAACCATCCTTAAGCTGTTTATTAATATCTTTAGAAGAAATTTCTAACTTGAAGTTAAATTTCGTTCTCAGAACTATAATTGCAGTTGCAAAGGATACAAATGCACCGGCAAGCAAACATGCTTGAACTTTCCATACATCGTTAGGTGTGTTTACAACAATAAAGATCATCCCTGTAAAAATTAGCTTAGGGATACTATTACAACCAGTTATAAAATGCATTTTTTCAGCAGCTTGAAAATGCCATGAAGGGAACATTGACTGAAAAACAGTAATGCCAAAGGTTAGAAAAAAAACAGCCTTATATTCTTCAGGTACTGAATGTACTAAGAACACGAAAATTGAACAAAATAAAAAAAATACCGATATCATTGATTTTATAGCAAAGACCGAACTACTTATTATTGATGCCTTATAATCATCATAACCATTCTTTGCTATATCTCTAGTCGCCGACAGATTAAACCCGTAATCAATAAAAAGTTGCATATAAGCTGTGATTGCGGTAATGGTGGCAATCAAACCAACATTTGATATTCCAATTTTAATTATTAGATACGGCATTAAAACAATAGGAAGAGCATAATTTATAATTTGCATAAAACCAAGCGAAGCTAAGTTTTTTAATGTCTTTCTCTTATTAAACATATATAAGCCAATAGTTTGATCAGGTTTTTTAAGTGTGAAAGTGACAAGATTTGAATTGGACTTCAACTATACCGCTAATTCACTGATTTTATTAACCGATTTCATCTTTTAAATTCTAATTGAGAGGCATGGCACTCAATCAAAAAACAATAAGCCACGCAATTAACATTATATAACCACCTACGCATCAAAACCATAAGATATGCTAACGATACTGTGCCATTGCAATTAATTATTCATAGCGGTTAGCACACTGCAATAATAAGAATAATTCAATACCATATTAAATAATCCAACTAAGGACCATTATTAAACTCAATCATTAATTACATTAAGATTTTTGCAGGTGAATGGGAAATCAACATTTAATATATGGTTATGCAATTTTAAACCAGAAATTATTAAATCATACTATAAATAAGTCACCTTAATGTAGGAAAATAAAATAAAACCAACACTTCCATTAAAGTTGGTAATTTTCCACCAAGAGGTAAGTAACAAATCATTAATTACCTCTTTAATATGTTATTTTAAATTAAAATATTACATAGATTATCAATAATATCCTTTATACCACTCCACGAACTGTTTAACTCCTTCTTTTACAGGAGTTGCGGGCTTGAAATTAATAATTTTATATAGTGCTACCGTTTCAGCACTTGTATTTAAGACATCACCAGGCTGAATTGGCATCATGTTTTTCTTCGCTTCCATCCCCAGCGCTTCTTCCAGGGCGGTGATGTAGTCCATCAGTTCCACCGGTGAGCTGTTACCAATGTTGTAGACCCGGTATGGTGCGGAGCTGGTAGCAGGAGAACCTTCCTCAACTGTCCATTCAGGATCAGGCTGAGGGAGCACATCCTGGATACGAACAATGGCTTCGACGATATCATCTATATAGGTAAAATCACGTTTCATCTTGCCGTAGTTGTAAACATCAATACTTTTCCCTTCCAGCATCGCTTTCGTGAATTTGAATAACGCCATGTCCGGACGTCCCCAGGGACCATAGACCGTAAAAAAGCGCAGTCCTGTCGTCGGGATGCTGTACAGATGGGAATAAGTATGTGCCATCAGCTCATTAGCTTTTTTTGTGGCAGCATACAACGAAACGGGGTGGTCGACTGAATCATCTGTTGAGAATGGCATTTTACGGTTTAGACCGTAGACAGAACTGGATGAAGCATATAATAGATGTTGCACTTTATTGTGACGGCAACCTTCCAAAATATTCAGGTAGCCCGTTAAATTGGAGTCTGCGTAAGCATATGGATTTTCGAGAGAATAACGTACCCCCGCTTGAGCTGCAAGATGGATAACTCGGTCAAACTGTTCTGTTTCGAACAGCTTAGCCATACCATCACGGTCAGCGAGATCTAATTTGTAAAAGGTAAAAGAGGGAGATTCTAATTGTTCAAGACGAGATTCTTTTAACTTTACATCATAATAATCATTAATGTTATCGATCCCAACAACTTGATGCCCATCATTCAAGAGGCGTTTGCTGACATGAAACCCAATAAAACCAGCCGCACCAGTGACTAAAAATTTCATATTTAAACTCCTAAGAAATACTCGATTGGCAGCATTGATGTTTTACAAAATTAGTTTATTTCACCAGAAAAACTCACTAACCGTAAATAACTAATTGTATAAACATATTCGTAGGTTAATTAACATCAATGAAATCCAATTTCATATAAAATTTGGCTGGAGATACTCTTATCCAGCCAAAGGTGAAAAATCCTAATCATTACCAAACAGATCGCGTGTATAAACCTTGTCCGCCACATCCGCCAGTTCTTCCGCCATACGGTTGGAAATGATCACATCCGCCTCTTGTTTGAAGGCATCCAGGTCGCGTACGACACGGGAGTTGAAGAACTCATCTTCCTGCATCACCGGTTCATAGATAATAACCGGAATACCTTTCGCCTTGATGCGCTTCATGATGCCCTGAATAGAAGAGGCGCGGAAGTTGTCCGAACCACTCTTCATAATCAGGCGATACACACCCACCACTTTCGGCTTACGAGCGAGGATGGAATCAGAAATAAAGTCTTTACGGGTACGGTTGGCATCGACGATAGCCGCGATGATATTGTTCGGGACCGACTCGTAGTTCGCCAGCAGCTGCTTGGTATCTTTCGGCAAGCAGTAGCCGCCATAGCCAAAGGACGGGTTGTTATAGTGATTGCCTATACGCGGATCAAGGCATACTCCTTCAATTATCTGCTTGCTGTTAAGCCCCTGGCTTTCAGCATAGCTGTCGAGCTCGTTGAAATAGGCAACGCGCAGCGCCAGATAGGTGTTAGCGAACAATTTGATCGCTTCCGCTTCGGTGGAGTCGGTAAACAGGGTCGGGATATCCTGCTTGATCGCGCCTTCTTTCAGCAGGTCAGCGAAACGTTCGGCACGCGCAGAGCGCTCACCAATGACAATACGCGACGGGTGCAGGTTGTCGTATAGCGCACGGCCTTCACGCAGGAACTCAGGAGAGAAAATAACATTATCAATCCCTAAACGTTCTTTGATGTCGCGGGTGAACCCCACCGGGATGGTCGATTTAATGATCATCACCGCGTCCGGGTTGATCTCTGTGACATCGCGAATAACCGCTTCCACCGTAGAGGTGTTGAAGTAGTTGGTTTTGGGATCGTAATCGGTCGGCGTCGCAATGATCACGTAGTCGGCATTACGATAGGCGTCGTGCTTGTCCGTGGTGGCACGGAAATTTAACGGTTTTTCTGCCAGATATTCCTGAATCTCTTTATCCACAATCGGAGAGATCTTCTGGTTAAGCATATCCACTTTGGCCTGTACGATATCTAGGGCAACCACTTCGTGGTTTTGCGCAATCAGGACACCGTTCGATAAACCAACATAACCTGTACCGGAAATAGTAATTTTCATTCGATTACACTTTAATCAGTTAACTGGGTAATGGCGGATAGCCACGAATTTAAATAATGCTGTTGGCGGTTTTACGCTGAGAAGGAAGGTAAGTCAAGTCAGCCGGTTGACCCGGCTTGTAAACGAATAAACATGACGAGCTCCATCTGGAGCCCGCCATTTTAGGAAAAAATAACCTAATTATTTATATACTTCTGCGGTGGCCAGAGTATGTGCCTGCAGATCTTTCTCCGACAGCGACAGTGCGCTGTCGCTCAGCGCCGGCCAGTCAATCCCTATCTCCGGATCGTTCCAGATGATGCTCCGTTCTGACTGCGGCGCGTAGTAGTTCG
>NZ_PIBN01000036.1:0-6584 GCF_002806655.1 Klebsiella sp. K-Nf6
TTCTTCTTCTTCTTCTTCTTCTTCTTCTTCTTCTTCTTCTTCTTCTTCTTCTTCTGATGAGATGCTTTTTTGGTGCAGAGAAGTCTGAAATTGTGCAACTAATTTTTATTGTAATGCTAAATTTTAAATTTCATCTTATACTATCACAATATTTTATTTTGCAACATGAGGCCTTGAAATGAAAAAGTTGACTCGCCGGAGATTTATTGGCTCTCTAATACCGGTTCTAGCTGTTGAGTTAACCAGTTCGCTTATTTTTTGCCGTGCCGAAACCATTCCTTCGGAAATTAAGATAAGATCTGTACAAAGTCTTTCTTCTTATAATCCTTCTTATGAGGGTGAGGTCATTTCTGTTATTCATGAAAATGATGACAGCGTGAAGTTCGTTGCTGCAGATGCAAAAATATTTAAAGTAGATGGTGTAAAGGTCATACAATCTCCTAATACAAAGCTGGTGTTTGTAAGGGATGAGTACTATAGCAATAGAACAGTCCGCCCTAGTTGGTATGGATGCCGAGGGGAAGGGAAGATGGCTTCAGATACCATATGCTTCGCTAAAATGCTAAAGTTTCTAGATGATGGTGATCATATCATATTAAATAAGGGAGAAGTGTATTATAATGATTTCCCTAATAATAGCCAGGATAAAGATGGATGGACAATTACGGCTAATAATATAACATTAGATGGTGAAGGTGCTATTCTCTCAAGGATAACTCCACCGAATGCTTTATGCGTTGATTATACGACTTTAAAGATTACTGGAAATAATTGTAAAATACAAGGTGTTCTTCTTATTACTTCTGATGACCCTACAGGCTATCCTATCATGGGATATAGGAGTACTGAAAAATTGGATCAAAGAGAATTATTCTGCAGACCTGTTGCCAACACATTGAATTTATGGGTTAAAGGCGTGAATAATTTTTTTGTAGGTGACGGTGTAATACTCAAAAACGCGGTTTTTAACTTTTTCGCAAATCATCAAAGTAATAATTTGAATATACATTGTTCTGCAATCTCTTCTGGACAAATATATCCTCAGCCTGTTTCAAAAAGTTCAGACCTTGCCCTTGGGAGTTCTTTTAAACTAGATAGATGTCACAATTTTATGATTAAATCAATTGCAATTAATACTGCATATGCTGGTGTTGAGCTTGAGGGGAATAATAAAAATGGCACAGTGAAGATTAAAACATTGAAAGCCTATCATGCAGGACTTCATATCTGGAATAATAGTTCTGATATAAAATTTGATGCGTATTCTGAAGATGTTACAGAAGGTGGGGGGTTAATTATTGGCCCTGGGTGTAAAAATTGCAGTGGAACTTCATACGTTACAAATTCTTTGTATGTCGTAGCCTTTGTTGGTGATAGTAAAATAGGGGATTTGACGAGTTGTGATATTGTTGCTTCTGGAAAAAATGTGCTAAGGGGTGTAGAGTTTTATACGAGATCACTAATCGATAATTCGTCTATTCGAAACAATAAAGTAACACTTTTTGCTAAATATGGTGATTGGGGTGGTGCTAGGTCTGATTATAAATCTGGTATTGTGTTAAATGGCGGTGAAAATAACACTATAAAAGCAGAGCTAATATCTTTTGATTATATATTATCAATTCGCCGTGGTGGAAATAATAACTTGGATATCAAATATGATAAATTTAAAAAACAGATGTATCGTGACAATAATCCTTTTTTTGCGAATAAGTTTATAGTCAATAAAATAGATGGGGGTGACCGCAGTAAGTAATTAAACGCTTATTTCTTGTGGTTATTTGTCAAAAAATAAGCTTATTAAGTATGTTTGATGACCTTTGGCTTTTTTAATGTGTTACTTGAGTTTACTCTATGTGATATGGAATGAATGTATAATATGTTGATTCTACTAAGTTAAAGAATGTGTTGCTCGTCCCTTCATCAATTTTTATAATTTTTAATGTGATATTTTTTAGACCATTAACCATCAGGATGGTATTTAAAACTTAAAACTATTGTACTGTGCTTAATTTTACACGTTTATTGATTGTTTAGACTCTTAATGACTTGTTCACTTTTAATGCAATGTTGATTTTTTATTACAAACGATTATTGCTTTAGTATTTGAACCGATTAACTTTAAATTTTATTTAATACTGTGCATCATCTATTTTTTAGCTTATTTCTCTCTTCTATTACAAAATAAGGATTATCTTCGCAAATTGTGATGCACCTAACGATCCTGTTCAAAATTTATTGCGTGTTACAAACTTGTTCGATAAGTTAAATTTGCCTTGTGAAGAGCTACCGTCACTGTGATGTAGATGCCGGAGATAAGCGCCGGGAGGTAAAACAAAGCCTGCAATGCAGGCTTTTTTGTCATCCTTAAACCACATCCTTAGGGATGTGGTGATTGTTTATATAAGGCGACCCATCCAGACTAACCACTAAAAGGAGATTAACAGATATCGGGTTTTACAGGAGGCATCACATATCTATTGGCGTTGCAACTGGCACATAGTCTAGATACCAACGTACCGCTTCTGGATCATGACCCGATAGTTTGGCAAGGAACTTAACTGGACAATTTATATTCTCAGCGAATAAACAATTGTGAGGTTCTTGAGCTAAATATTCAGTCAGATCATGTACAATTTCTTGTAACCTTCCTACCTTTGATCTCCTCCCTGAAAACAGTGCCAGGCTAAACTGAAGTCTCCGGTCTTTCTTCCATCTCACAGAGAGACACATCGCCATGAAAAAGACCCGTTATACCGAAGAACAGATAGCATTTGCGCTGAAACAGGCCGAAACCGGCACTCGCGTGGAGGAAGTCTGCAGAAAGATGGGCATTTCTGAAGCCACATTTTACAACTGGAAGAAAAAGTTTGGCGGCATGGGCGTGACAGAGCTGCGCCGCCTGCGCCAGCTTGAGGAAGAGAATCAGCGTCTGAAACGTCTGGTGGCTGATTTAAGTCTGGACAAGGAGATGCTGCAGGAAGTTATCAAAAAAAAGTTCTGAGGCCGGCCCAGAAGCGTCAGGCGGTGCATTTTCTGCGGGAGGCTTACCGTATCAGTGTCCGGCGGGGATGCGGACTGCTGATGCAGAGCAGAACCGCTTACCACTGGCAGAGCCGGCGGGATGATCGGGCGATAACCCTGCGTATCCGGGAAATAGCGGAAACCCGGATCCGCTACGGTTGCCCGCGTATTCATATTCAGCTGCGGCGGGAAGGCTGGCCTGTTAACCACAAGAAAACACACCGGATTTACTGTCTGGAAGGCCTCAACCTCCGCAGAAAGCGCCCCCGCAGGCATGTCAGTGCAGCACATCGTCAGCAACGTCCGGCCCTGACCGGTGTCGATCAGTGCTGGAGTATGGATTTCGTGTCGGATAACCTGTTTAACGGACGACGTTTCCGGGCGCTGACTGTAGTGGATAATTTTAGTCGGGAGTGTGCGGCGATCCATGCCGGAAAGTCGCTGAAAGGTGAGGATGTGGTCGGTGTGATGGAAGGGTTGCGGGTGCTGGGCAAGCGCCTGCCGGTACGTATTCAGACAGATAACGGCAGCGAGTTTATTTCGAAAAGTCTGGATAAATGGGCGTATGAGCACGGTGTCACAATGGACTTCTCCCGCCCCGGAAAACCAACGGATAACCCGTTTATTGAATCATTTAACGGCAGTCTGCGGGATGAATGCCTGAACATTCACTGGTTTCTCTCGCTGGAAGATGCGCAGGACAAACTCGACAACTGGCGCAGGGAATATAATCATGAGAGAACGCATTCATCATTAAATGACATGACTCCGGCTGAATTCATCCGAAGTCTCCGGAAAGACGAAGATCTCTGATTTAGCACTGCACTGAATTTGGGTCAGGGTCAGTCCGCTTACAGGTGGCATTTTCAAAAGCTACCTTCTTAGAAGGTGGTCTTTTACTTCCACGCTAAGAAAAAAATGATGAACATGGCGCGGTAGGCACTATTTTTACTTGGCTTAAAGCCACAGCAAAACGCAGAATGAACGATCATTCTGTCATATCATTATTTTATTTCTTAATATTATCTTAATCTAATTGCAATAAGGCGCCAGCGTTACCACTTGTGTTTATTAAATGTCAGCTTCGTTTTCTTTCTGTCTTTCAAATAAGAAATCAAGAAATAAACGGATACAGCAAGTAGTATGGCAGCCACCACTAAGAAAAATAGGTTTTCCATAATATCTACCACAGCGTTTGTTAGTTGAATTATTAGGTTGTTAAGCAATACGCCAGTACGTGTCTGTCGTACTGAGATCCCTAACATATCCTGTTTTTGAGAAAATTCCTACAATGAGTAATGTTTTTTATCTATCAGCATATAATGCTGTTTTCACTATCAAAAATGGGATGGATGTAAGATAAGTCTGAGTACCAGGCGCGAGGATATTTGCTTTTCTGATAAAGGCTGGATGAAACTGGTTTCAGGCGGGCAAGTGAAAAGACAAAAATCCCGTCTATAGCTCAAAATATTATATATAAAACAATGAATGTGCATTCAGTCGACATATTATCAGGATGACGGGGGGCTACATAAAAGAAGTTGCCGCAACCTGACGATTGCGGCAGGGTAGGGAATCAGAGCTGATAGTAATTCTTGTACCATTCCACGAAGTTCTTCACGCCGTCCTTCACTGACGTCTGCGGCTTAAAGCCCACCAGGTCATACAGCGGTTGGGTGTCTGCGCTGGTGTCCAGCACATCGCCCGGCTGAATCGGCATCATATTCTTCTTCGCTTCCATCCCCAGCGCCTCTTCCAGAGCGGTGATGTAGTCCATCAGTTCCACTGGCGAGCTGTTGCCAATGTTATAGACCCGATACGGCGCGGAACTGGTGGCTGGGGAACCGCTCTCAACGGTCCAGTCGGCATTGGCCTGCGGGATCACATCCTGAACGCGCACCACGGCCTCGACGATGTCGTCGATATAGGTGAAGTCACGCTTCATCTTGCCGTAGTTGTAGACGTCAATACTTTTCCCTTCCAGCATTGCTTTCGTGAACTTGAACAGCGCCATATCCGGGCGGCCCCATGGGCCATAGACCGTAAAGAAGCGCAGCCCGGTGGTCGGGATGCTGTACAGATGGGAATAGGTATGCGCCATCAGCTCATTAGCTTTCTTGGTAGCGGCATACAGGGAGACCGGATGATCGACGGAATCTTCGGTGGAGAACGGCATTTTACGGTTAAGGCCATAAACCGAGCTGGAGGAGGCGTACACCAGATGTTTCACTTTGGTATGACGGCAGCCTTCAAGAATGTTCAGATAACCCATCAGGTTAGCGTCCGCATAGGCATACGGATTTTCCAGCGAGTAGCGCACACCGGCCTGGGCCGCCAGGTGGATCACGCGATCAAATTGCTCTGCGGCGAACAGCTTTGCCATACCTTCCCGGTCGGCCAGATCCAGTTGCTGGAAATGGAATGCCGGAGATGCCAGGCGATCCAGACGGGCCTGCTTCAGGCTGACGTCATAATAGTCGTTCATGTTGTCGATCCCGACAACATCATGCCCTTCATTCAGCAGGCGCTGCGCGATATGAAAGCCGATAAAACCTGCGGCACCAGTGACCAAAAACTTCATATTTTTCCTCCGGGGTGTGGATATCCCGTTCTACATAAGTGCCGATTTTACACTGGCTTGCGGTTGGGATCACTTGCTTTACAGTTGCAGGATGTGAGTTCTAGTGGCGCCGTAGTGCTTAATTCCTATTTAATGCAAATGATATTCATTTAGAAAAATATCATTGAGTATGCCTGTAGCTTATCTATAAAAATCAGTTGTAGGGCAGCCAGTCCTTGGGATTCTGCTATCACGATAAAACACATCATGAATTTCCGAACGAAGAGGTGTATCTATTCGTGAAATACGAATTAATTAGTGTTGTTGTCACCAGAGATAACTTGTAACCGAATCATGTATGGCCAAGTTATTGAATGTTTTGATGTTGTATCGAAAGTGTTCCATTCATACCTTGAATTGATTCAAACCGCTTTTTGATTTTTATTCTTCATGACCAGCGCTATAATGCGTCGCGACCTCGTCCGGTACTATTCACTGTTGAGTATGCTGCACGCCATAATGGTGACTGCATGGCTTTGTCATGATACCAATCGCTGAATGGCGCATGAAGGGATGATTGTCAGGTACTTTAAAGACACATTCAGATTCCGTCTCGATGACGTATCGTGTGGTGTTTGGGAAAGTCCTGATAGCAAATGGACGCTGAAGCAAGCAAAGTTACCGCGGTTTGGCTGCTTTGCACTATCCAGCATGATGAGACAGCGCGGCAGACACCGCTGATCTTAGCTCATGTTAGATACAATTTACTGAGGCACCACGCATTTTGGTTGCGATAGCCAATGGCGGTAGCGTGCCTGCGTTTTTTGTTATTACAGAATTTATTATTTAAATCATTGAAAAACGAGAGAAAGTATGAAGATTCTTGTCACCGGGGGCGCAGGCTTTATCGGCTCTGCCGTGGTTCGTCATATCATTGAAAATACCCTGGATGAAGTCCGCGTGATGGACTGCCTGACCTATGCCGGCAACCTCGAATCCC
>NZ_PIBN01000037.1:0-4724 GCF_002806655.1 Klebsiella sp. K-Nf6
GCGTTGAGCTAACCGGTACTAATGAACCGTGAGGCTTAACCTTACAACGCCGAAGATGTTTTGGCGATTTGAGAGAATTTTCAGCTCTGATACAGATTAATCGATGCGTCCGGGTGACGTGTTGATAAAACAGAATTTGCCTGGCGGCACTAGCGCGGTGGTCCCACCTGACCCCATGCCGAACTCAGAAGTGAAACGCCGTAGCGCCGATGGTAGTGTGGGGTCTCCCCATGTGAGAGTAGGGAACTGCCAGGCATCAAATAAAGCAGAAAGCTCAGTCGAAAGACTGAGCTTTTTGTTTTTGCGTTTTAACAAGAACCCCGTGCCGAAAGGTGCGGGTTTTTTGCTGTGCGGGCATATCTCCCCGGTGGCGCTGCACTGACCGGGGATACGGATCCTCAGGCATTTGCTGACCGCGCAGCCCGATAACGCCCTGCAACATCATTGCCCCTGCAATCGGGCAAGCCTTCCCCCGCCAGATACGGTAAACTAACGCCGATTTTGCATCAGGAAGCCACTATGAACCACTCCCTCAAACCCTGGAATACCTTTGGCATTGAGCGCTCCGCCAAGACGATTGTACGCGCCGAAACTGAGCAGCAGTTATTAAGCTCCTGGCAAACTGCTGTCGCAGAAGGTCAGCCCACGCTGATTCTTGGGGAAGGCAGTAACGTTCTGTTTCTGAACGACTATGCCGGTACGGTGATCATCAACCGGATTATGGGGATCGAGGTGAGCGAAACCCCGGAAGCCTGGTGCTTGCACGTCGGTGCTGGTGAAAACTGGCATCAACTGGTGCAGTTCACGCTACAGCATGCGATGCCAGGACTGGAAAACCTGGCATTGATCCCTGGATGCGCAGGGTCTTCGCCGATCCAGAATATTGGCGCCTACGGTGTCGAGCTGCAGCGGGTTTGCGAATATGTTGACTGCATCGAGCTGGAAACGGGTCGTAAGGAACGTCTTTCAGCAGAGGAATGCCGTTTTGGCTATCGCGACAGCATCTTCAAACATGAATATCAGGATCGCTACGCCATCGTCGCGATTGGATTATCGTTGGCGAAAGTATGGCAGCCGGTGCTGAGCTATGGTGATTTAACGCGTCTTGATCCACAGACCGTCACCCCACAGCAGGTATTCGATTCCGTTTGTCATATGCGAATGACTAAGTTGCCGGATCCAAAGATTAACGGCAATGCCGGAAGCTTCTTTAAGAACCCGATCGTCAGCGCTCAGGTTGCTGAAGCGCTGCTGGCGCAATTCCCCCAGGCGCCGCATTATCCGCAGGCAAACGGCACCGTCAAGCTGGCCGCGGGCTGGTTAATCGATCAATGTCAGCTCAAAGGGCAACGCATTGGTGGCGCGGCTGTCCATCGACAACAGGCCCTGGTACTCATTAATGAAGATCGAGCGACCAGCGAGGACGTGGTAAAACTAGCCCATTACGTTCGCCAGCAGGTGGGTGAGAAATTCGATGTATGGCTTCAGCCCGAGGTGCGCTTCATTGGAACGCATGGTGAAGTCAACGCAGAGGAGAGCATTGCGTGAAAGACCATACAATTCCCTTAACGTTGATTTCTATCCTGGCTGATGGCGAGTTCCACTCAGGTGAACAGCTTGGTGAGCAGTTAGGTATGAGCCGGGCGGCGATTAATAAGCATATCCAGACCTTACGCGACTGGGGCGTCGATGTGTTTACTGTGCCAGGTAAGGGTTATAGCCTGCCAGAGCCCATTCATCTGTTGGATGAGAAAAAGATTTCCCAACAGATCGAACATGGCCGAGTGACGGTTCTCCCCGTGATTGACTCCACTAACCAATATTTACTGGACAGGCTTGATGAGCTGACATCCGGGGATGCCTGTGTGGCTGAATATCAGCAGGCTGGGCGAGGACGGCGAGGTAGAAAATGGTTCTCGCCCTTTGGCGCCAATCTTTATCTCTCGATGTTCTGGCGCCTGGAGCAGGGGCCGGCAGCGGCTATTGGACTTAGCCTGGTAATTGGTATCGTGATTGCTGAAGTTCTGCAGCAGCTCGGGGCCGATCAGGTACGGGTGAAATGGCCAAACGATATTTACCTGCAAGATCGTAAACTGTCAGGGATCCTCGTGGAACTGACCGGGAAAACGGGCGATGCCGCATTAATCGTTAGCGGCGCGGGTATTAATCTTGTTATGCGTCGCGTGGAGTCTGACGTCGTCAATCAGGGCTGGATAAGCCTTCAGGAAGCGGGGGTTATCATCGATCGCAACCTCCTCGCCGCGCGCCTGATTAAAGAGCTACGTCTGGGCCTCGAACTGTTCGAGCAGGAAGGGTTAGCGCCCTATCTGCCGCGCTGGGAAAAACTGGATAACTTTATTCATCGTCCGGTAAAACTCATTATCGGTGATAAAGAGATCTATGGAATTTCCCGAGGCATTGACGCGCAGGGTGCACTATTGCTGGAACAGGATGGAGTGATAAAAGCCTGGGTTGGCGGTGAAATATCATTGCGCAGCGCAGAATAAAAAAGGGAGCTTCGGCTCCCTTTGCTTTATTTACGTAAGCGTACCTGATTCACAGAATGATTGGCGCTTTTGGTCATAATCAGGCTGGCGCGCTCACGGGTTGGTAGTATATTTTCCTTGAGATTCATTAAGTTAATCTCATTCCATAGCGAGGTGGCAATATCTACCGCTTCTTCCTTAGACAGCTTTGCGTAATTGTGGAAATAGGAGTCAGGATCGGTAAACGCCCCTTCACGGAATTTGAGAAAACGGTTGATATACCAGCTTTTCAATAATTCTTCCGGTGCATCGACATAAATAGAAAAATCGACAAAATCGGATACAAATACATGATGGGGATCGTGCGGATAATCCATTCCACTTTGCAGAACGTTGAGCCCCTCAAGAATTAAAATATCCGGTTGTGCGACGGTTTTGTCGCCGTCTGGAATAACATCATAAATCAGATGGGAATAAACCGGTGCGGTTGCCTGCGGTACACCTGATTTAAGGTCGGAGACAAACTTCACCAGTCGATGCATATCATAGGACTGCGGAAAGCCTTTCTTCTTCATTAACCCGCGTTCTTTCAATACCGAGTTAGGGTGCAAAAATCCGTCAGTGGTGATGAGTTCAACATGGCGGTGCTCTGGCCAACGGCTAAGCAAGGCCTGCAGTACACGGGCTGTGGTGCTTTTTCCTACCGCAACACTGCCAGCAATGCTGATGATATAGGGAATTCGTTGACCATTGGTGCCAAGAAATTGTTCGAGGACAGCCTGACGACGCAGGTTAGAACTGATATAGAAATTGAGCAAACGCGACAGTGGCAAATAGATCTCAGCAACCTCTTCCAGAGAGAGATCTTCGTTGATGCCTTTTAACCGCGTGATTTCATCCTCGGTTAACGTCATCGGGACAGAATCACGAAGTGCAGCCCATTGGTGGCGGTTAAATTGTAGGTACGGTGTCATTAACGTCTGCTCTTTTTGGCTCATAAGCATGTTCTTACCATCACCGAATACGTCGAAACGGCGATGCTTCACACGAGTTAATCAGGACAATGGGCAGGAGGGTAACACCAGATAGCCGGGAATAATAAGAAAAAAACTCATTGAATGCTGCATTCTCGTGTCAGCATCACAAGAGATGAATAAGTTTCTTATTCTGGGTAAAGGATGTGCGTTGCTGATGGGATAAGCGCTAATGGGCTGTATATCTTTCTGTCAGCTGTCGGAGAGTGTTCTCGGTGACAGACCATGCCCGAAAGAGGCTGACGAGCCGATTTCCTGGCGAATATTTGCACTCCGCTGTTTGAAATTACACCATTTTTCCGCGGAAGAGCACAAAATGTGAGCAAGAGAACGTTTTATGCAAATTTTTAGTTGCATGAACTCGCTCCTCTCCCTAGAATGCGCGCTACTTGATGCCGACTTAGCTCAGTAGGTAGAGCAACTGACTTGTAATCAGTAGGTCACCAGTTCGATTCCGGTAGTCGGCACCATAACAATTTGGGTGGGGTTCCCGAGCGGCCAAAGGGAGCAGACTGTAAATCTGCCGTCATCGACTTCGAAGGTTCGAATCCTTCCCCCACCACCACTTTCTGGCGACGCTTTGCGTAGCCGGAGTTGGTTGGGTAAACTAATCAGCTCAACATTAAAGAGAGCAATCTCTTTTTTGTGACAGAAAGAACTGGGTAGCCGAGTTTCAGGATGCGGGCATCGTATAATGGCTATTACCTCAGCCTTCCAAGCTGATGATGCGGGTTCGATTCCCGCTGCCCGCTCCAGACGTGCTGATATGGCTCAGTTGGTAGAGCGCACCCTTGGTAAGGGTGAGGTCCCCAGTTCGACTCTGGGTATCAGCACCACTTCTTTATCTCTCCTTCCCTGTTTCTCTCTGTTTATTGCATTCAACAAGTCGGGCATGTTGCCTGGTTGATGTGGTGATATCACCGATTTATCCGTGTCTTAGAGGGACAATCGATGTCTAAAGAAAAGTTTGAACGTACAAAACCGCACGTTAACGTCGGTACTATCGGCCACGTTGACCATGGTAAAACAACGCTGACCGCTGCAATCACTACCGTACTGGCTAAAACCTACGGCGGTGCTGCTCGCGCATTCGACCAGATCGATAACGCACCGGAAGAAAAAGCTCGTGGTATCACCATCAACACTTCCCACGTTGAATATGACACCCCGACTCGCCACTACGCGCACGTAGACTGCCCGGGCC
>NZ_PIBN01000038.1:0-3588 GCF_002806655.1 Klebsiella sp. K-Nf6
CAAGCACCACCGTGCTTTGCACCATGACCCTGCCGCTTTTGAGCGTGAATACGGCACCCAGCCGGTATTGATTATTAAATTGCTGGACCGGGCATACGCGCTCGGCGTTCTTTCCTGAGGAGCTTTAAAAATGAGAGATATGTACGAAATATTGGACCGCTGGGGAGCTTGGGCGGCATCTGACAATAGTGGTGTTGACTGGCAACCCATTGCTGCTGGGTTTAAAGGTTTGCTACCTCATGGAAAGAAAACACGCCAGCAATGCGATGATGATGAAGGTATCATGATTGACGGTTGTGTAGCGCGATTGCGGAAATATAAGCCAGAAGAGTATGAGTTAATTATTGCTCATTTTATTATCGGAATCTCCTTACGTAGCATCGCTAAGAAACTTAAATGCTCTGATGGTACCATCAGGAAAGAATTGCATAATGCCATGGGGTTTATTGAAGGGGTTTTAATGATGCTTTAGACTAGCTGGAGCTAGGGCTCCAGCTTAAATTTTGATAAAAACATTTCCTATTGACTCAGCCATTTTTGGCGGAACAGCATTACCTATTTGTTTCGCCTTAGATAGCATGGAGCCTTTAAAAATGTAATCTATTGGAAACGTTTGAAGCAGGGCCGCCTCCCGAACAGAAATAGCTCTGTCTTGTTCGGGATGTCCAAACCGGCCGTTTGAGTAACTAATGCATCGTGTAGTTAACCCACTTGCTGGTTTATCCCATGCCAAACGCCCATAAACGTCGCTATGACCTGTATGCTTCTTGTGGCATTCAAGCAAAAGTTCTCTTGGCCAATATTCTCGTCCTTTACCTTCAGGGGTGCATCTAATTCGTTTTAAATTCAGCTCTGAAAGTTTTGCACTAACATGGTCTTTCACCAACGGATGAGATTCCCCGGCTTCAATAGAGGGTATGTTACCAATCCAATCTCTAACCGTAGCGAATGGAATATCACTTCCATTATGAGTGCGCTCCGGTAAATGAATTTGAGATTCAAGAGAGGCCATTAAAACAAATCTTTCACGCGTTTGCGGAACACCATACCATAATGCTGGAATAACGCCATAAACAAGATTGTAATTCCTATTTTTTAGAATAGAAATAAAACCATAGAGAGGACCGTCATTTACATCCACTTTTTGTAAACCAGGCACATTTTCTATCAATACATAATCGGGTTTGTAGAATTCTACAAAGCGACCGAATTCTGATAACAAACCTCTTCTGGGATCTGAAGTGGTTTTATTCTGATTTTGCTTTGAAAAAGGTTGGCATGGAGCGCACCCGCAGAACAGAATCTTTGCATCTTTTTTTGCTGTTTCAACTAATTGAGAGATGTCAGCAACATCAACTGACCTAATGTCATCATTGATGAATACGGCATCAGGATTGTTAGCCTTAAAGGTTTCGCTTGAGTCATAATCAAAATCTAGGCCAAAAACAATCTCACAACCAGCAGTTTTTAGACCTTGGCTAGTGCCACCGCAGCCAGAGAAAAAATCGAAAACTCTGATCTTTTTGCTCATTATAAAACCCGCCATAACTTTACTTATCCCTGATCATACCATGTTCAAGAAAAAATTTCAGCATCTCTCTTGTTTCTATAAATGCAGGATGATTATCAGGTATTTTTGATAGGATTCTAATTTGCGTGGCAAATATATCATCTGATGTAATTTCATTGCTTCCAATATCATTTTTACATATTTCCACGGTTATTTCTTTGGGTGTTAGGCCTGATGTGTCCTTGTCTTTGATTAAATCTAAATAAAACTCAGGTAGGTTTTCTATTAAAAAAACCTCTGGGTTTATTACCGGTAAATAACCTATGAAATTATATGAGAAATCAATAAATCCACGATGAAGAAGCTTTTTTTGCTTCTCATTAGGTTTGCCGCCATTTCCATCTGTCGGAATTTTTATTTCACACCCAAGGATGCTTTTTAATATTTCAGATAGAGCAGGATCTTGGTCTTCTGGAATTTGGGTGGACTTTATAAAGTCAGTAAGTGTTTTTTGATCTCCATCCAATAAAAATACTGCATTAGTTACATTGGATAAAAATAACGGGACAGCAATATTACCTAATAAAGTGGTTGCTCCAGCAGGACAGTAAATTATATCAAATGTATTGACTAAAGCTGAACCACCAGTTTTTAAAGCCTTTTCAACGAATTTCTGAGCGAGTTTATCTTCGACGAAAATTGTTTTTTTTGACAGTCTGTCACCGAGAGTGAAAAATGCCTCCTCTGGACTAACATTTTCAAGAATACTTACTTTGCCTGTTGTGGAATTTAATGTAAAAAGTTTTATAGACTCTTGAGGAAGATCCCTTACAATTGATGATGAATGGGTCGAAATAACAACCTGATGTTTGTTTTTAAGACAAATTTGGTTTAAAAATTCCATGAGTCTTATTTGTGCAGCAGGATGGAGCGAAACTTCTGGTTCGTCTAATAAGATTAAAGAAGCATTTGGGGCGTTTATTATCTGATTAACCAATAAAGTTACTGCAAATTCCCCACTGCCTGCAAAGGCTTCAGAATAGTTAAGACTGTTTGATTCCAGTATAACTGTAGATGCTTTATCATTAGTGAAGAGGGCATGCTCCACTAGTCTGATGCTTTTATAAGTTCGACCTAAAATATGGCTTATAATTTCAACTTTCTCTTTGGAAAGAAGTTCGTTATTATATAACCTCTCCTTTTTACCCTTGAAAGGTTTGCAGCTGGATGAATTATTTTCAATTACATCTTTTAATATGTGGCTTCTTTTACGTAAAAAAGTTTTCTTAGGATAAAGATTAAAGTCAGAGTGGTAAAAAAATTTGTCAAAAGCACTTATTGATGCCCTGAAGTCGATATAGGTAACTAATTTATCAATTTGTTTCCATCGCGACTTTTGTTGATTTGGGGAAACAATATTTTTTGGCATTTTTTTCATGCCATCACCTGCAAGTGGTCTAGATGTTTCCCAAAGATCAGGATCATCAGGGTCAACGATCCTTGTTTTAATTACTTCGACAACTTCTTTGATTGAATAATCGAAATAACCATAAATGAATCTTGATCTTCCATCATCTTTTATTTCATCAATGTCAGTGGAAAACCACAAGCTACCAAGAGAGTAGTTATTAGGAGAGCCATAGAGGGCCCTTAAAACCGAACTCTTATTTGTTCCGTTTTGTCCTACTAATGCTGTGATAGGATAATTAAAATTAATTACACTGAACTCTTCAAGATTTTTATAGAAAGGAAACCTAATGTGTCGGATGAACGGCTCTATGGTTTTTGAACTCATCAGCCCTCTTAATTTTATGATCTCGCTCACGTTTTGTACTTCCGTGTTGATTTTTCTAATATCATATAAAAACACTAACGCGTACGCAAAAACTATCGTAATCTGTTAAGAGTGGTCACTTCGACACACCGCTTAACCATTAGAACCCTGCCGCTCGGCGGGGTTTTTGCTTTCCGGCGATACGACAGGGGGTATTCGCGAGATGCATTGCATCAGTACCCTTGTCACATCGTCGTATATCGCATAATTGATTTGCTTCGCCTCACCGTGGCGTAGAGGTGTT